>JAEWAH010000078.1 GCA_023391725.1 Bacillota bacterium
CCTTGCGGCCGGATACGAGATAAGAGCCCTACCGTCCCTGGAAAACAACACGCCATCGATGGCCTGATACACGGCGTTGCTTTCGGACACGGAGTATCGCTCAAGTGCGGGCGGAACAGGGAAAAACCCGGCGTCTTGCATGGTGCTGGGCAGCACGAGGGACGTAAGATGGTGTGCATACTCAAAGCCGCATCCGCTCTGAATCGAGGTTGTGCCTTCTGGGAGGACATATTCGGCGTCCGCGCGGCCCGGAGGATAGAAAAGAAGCGTCGCCCCATCCTTGGAATAAAGCACGCCGTCAATGCTCTGGAAGCTGGGATGATCAGGCGGGACCTGGATATCAGTCAAGTTCTTGAGCATCAGAAGGTCTTCGATTTGAAATAACTGATCTACGGAATCGGGGAGAACGATCACCTTTGTATCGTCCGGCGCCACAAAATAATCGGTTTGCGTATCGTAATAATGATGCTCCGGGGAGGCGTTGGTCCAAATGAGATCCGGCCAATCGGGCACTTCAACGGTTTTGGGCGAGGTGTTCTTTTGGACAAGAATATCCTGTATGGGTGCGAACCCTCGCAGGGGAACACCGTGCTCATCGGTTGTCTGCACATACGCCCAATTTTCATTGAGCGCGCCCAGGTATAAAATACCTTCCGTCCCGGCCGCTATGCTGCACAAAGCTTCTTTAGAGGCATAAGGATCGTCTGTAACAGCTGTATCCCTGAGGATGAAAGCCGGCTGACCCTGAGCCGAAAGGTTCATCAGTTTGAACCGCTTGCTGTCGGCGTATGCTTTGGGCAGCGTCAGGGCCGGGATGTAGCCGTAGCGCTGCTTGCCGCCTGAAATGACATACCGGATCAGCGCCCAGCCGTTTTCCACCCCGTACACTTGGATGACGCCATCGGTGGAAACAAGTGCTTTTCCCTCGCCCCCGCGAAGATACCCGTTCCCAGGCCCCGCATAGACAGCGTACTTGCTTCCTTCCCCAAAGCGGATAGTCTGCCCCTTCAGCCGCATGCCATTGGCTGTAACGATCAAGCTGTTTTCAAAGGAGGAGCCAGCGGGCGATATGCTCTTCCCTTTGAACTGCGCTGATCGTCCGGGGTCCACCATCACCTTCCAGGAGCATACTTCCTCCAAATCCAGGTCACTCAAGCCGATAGACGAGGTAAACAGTACACAGCCGTCCGCCTTTACGGCAAAGCTCGCGTCCATTTCTGCAATATCCGACCAGCCCATATAGTCCCTATCCGGCGGAAGGACGGCCTCAATGGCAAGCATACCATCATTTAGAACGCCAATCGCTCTGATCCCTTGGCAGTCAAGCTCCGTTACATTCTCCCAATCCATTGTGTAGGGGTCTGTAAACGTCGGGGGATCGGGATAATTGGCTTCAAACTCCACCGTGCCATCCTTCTTCAATACATACATGCCATCAGATGACAGATCGATCTGCACCGCATCCCGTATAACAAGTTCGTCCAGGCCCGCCCCATATCCATTTCCGTCTTTGTCAATGGCGAATACATAGCCCCATATCTCATCGATCCACACGATATCCCGCCACTGGGCGATCTCCCTGTTCTCCCTGGTGGAATCACGGGATGTAGTGATAGCGGTCCCGTCCCGCTTGAGGCCGTAGCTGCCCCCTATGCCCGCCGCGATCATGACTATGTCTTTCCAGTCCTGCACGTTGCATTGGCCATATTGGTTATTGCCTACGGCGTATACCGTGCCGTCTTTTTTCAGCCCCAGAGTATGCGAATAGTTGGCGTCCACCGCTACCACGTCCCGCCATTGCGCGGTATCGCACTGGCCGTAGGTGTTGTCGCCCACGGCTTTCACCGTGCCATCCCATTGCACGGCCACGACATAATCGTAGCCGCCTTCCGCGATATGCTTGCCCTTTAGGGGCTGGGCGGAGGCAGAGGCGGCGCATAGGAGAAGAAGAACGAGCAGTGCCAATAGGCGGGGGAGCTTTTTCATTTGTTTTTCCTCCGGGATTTCGACTGGAGCACGCTTCCGCGTATTTACGGCGCAGAAGTTTGCGCGGCGGGGAGAGAGGCCGGGTCAACTTTTACCTTCCAGGTTTGCAACTCTTTTAGCTCCTCCTCCGTATAACGTTTTTGGTTAAAGGGGGAGCAAATGATGGAGCCGTCACTCTTTACGCCAAAGAAGCGCTCAATTTCAACGATATCTTTCCAACCTGTAAAATCGGATACAGCGGCTATTGTACCTACCGTTCCATCGGCTTTGAGCACCACAATACTTGAAGAGATGCTATCCAGCTCGCGGACATCGGTCCACGTGTCTTTACTCCATTGCCAGATTTTTTGATGCTCATCTGTAATGTTCATACACATGACTGTCCCATTCTTCAACAATACATTGATTTCATCTGTTGTGCGGTAAATCCGCGCCGCATCGTGGAAACAGCTCAGATCCATGTCCGTCCCGTAGGCATTGCCGTCTTGGTCGACTGCATAAAGGGTATCATCCATTACATCGATCCATACGATATGGGTCCATTTTTTCCATACTCCGCTTTTTCTTGTATCATAGCGGGCTGTGGAAACAATGGTGCCTTCCTTGTTTAGCCCATAGCTGCGGCTTGCTCCCGCCGCGACCATCACGATGTCTTTCCAATCCTGCACATCGCACTGACCATCCGTGTTATTGCCAGAGGCATACACAGTGCCATCCGCCTTAAGCCCCAATGCATGCCCGGGGCTGGCGTCTACTTGAACGACATCCTTCCAGGCAGATATCTCGCCGCTGTCAAACTGGGCCTTTACAGTCCCGTCGCTCTCGATGGCCATCAATCCCGCATACCCTATTGCCAGATATTGCTTTTTGACGCCCTCCGCGGCTGCGGCGTCAGCAAAAAGGAGAAGAAAAATGAATAGAATGGGGAAAAGACTCTTTTTCATTTGCTGTTCCTCTTCTTTGTTTCAAATTCTTGTGCGGGGGTCAGTACTTGCGCTACTGAATCGGGGCTTCTTTGTGCGCCATAGTCTACATAATCCAACGCGCACCAGTATGCAAATCATTCTCCCGTGGGTCGTAGTGCAACAGCCGCTCCAATGCTTCCTCGCTCATGAAAGGCCTGGGCATAATTACATTCCTCCTGTGCCGGGAAGCTAAACCGTGGCGCTTCCTTTGCATCTAAGAGGATTATCCTATATTTTCCCAGGCTTTTCTCCCGCTGGTTGATATAAAGCGTCTACCCCGGGCTTACTTAAGATACCTGCGGGCTACTTCCTGCATGTACTCGGGGCGGATATCCCGCATGCCCTGGCGCTCCCCATAGGTGAACTCGCCTATGGCGTACCTTTCGATATACGGCTTTATGAAGTCGGGCGCGTATTTTAGCAGATAGGCGCAGCCATGTTCGAAGCAGTTAAGATCCCTGCTTATAATTCCTTGCTTGAGTACTTCTGTCAGCATTGCATCCTCTGGTTGATTTTTGAGCTCGCTGTACAACACCAGCCGTTGATCCTTGCCATCATAATAAAACAAAGCATACGGGCTGTAATAAGTCACCTTCTCCCCATTCACTTTCAGGTCATAAACATACCATGGCTCTGAAGACGTAAACTGTATGCTGCTTGCATGATCCTTGCCGTAGATTTGGCTGGATTTCGACCAGGCTTCATCGAATTCCTTAAACGATTTGCCCAGCCTTTTGCGCTCCATGTAATTTGTTTTGACATGGAAATCCGAGTCCGCTTCTTTTCCATCCGATGCCAAATCGCCCGAATTGAGCTCGTGTATGCTTGATGGCAGGTATGCGGGATATACGAACCCTCTGAGCCGAACCAACAGGCCCAGCGCAATAAACAGCATAATGCTTCCCAAATAGCTTTTTGACCTCAGCCGGACGCATTGCTTTTTATCAACAAACCAGAGCACCATCCCAAATTGCATAAAAAAGGATACTGCCAATGACAACACATACGGCATCATAGCTGTATAAAGGATTGATTCCACATACGACTTGGAATCCATTGCATATTTATGGGTGATCCTGAGCACATTGATTTGAACCATGGCGATCAGGGCAAGCAGACAGGCAGATAGAACAGCAAGCCCAATACGGAAAGCAGGACTTGCTTTTTCGTGCTTCCAGCCCTTCCTTTCCCTGTCGACTGAAGTAATGGACAAGCCTGCCAGCACAATGAACAGGGCGTCGAGCGCATAGCGGACGGAATAGCTGTATGCCCACAAATACTTTGAACAAAGCCAAATCAGCGCATCCAAGCCGATCCTAAGCCCCATGGGGATCAGGAAACATGGTATGAACGTCATCCTGAAACTCGTCAGTGCCATGTAAAAATAGAGATTCGCAGCACCGATGGCTATTGCGTAAAATACCCATCTGACAAAATGAAACGGCCATTCCATGGTCTGCGGGCCGGCATAGGGCATCCACAAATAACGTACGGCCAGCAAGATGATGATATAAAACGCTGTGCTGATATAAAAGCCCGGCCCTCTTTGCATGGAAAGCAATGCCTTTCTTTGCTTTGGCGCTTACTGCGCCGCTGCTTTTCTTTTGAGATGGAGCCTTACTGTGCGTACCCGTCCTTGTCCGGTTCCTCTTTTGTACCCTGCGCGCCATCGACGGGGCCGTCCTCCTTATTTTCCAAGCGCTCCTCCTCGCCGCTCTCCTCTTCCATCTCCCGCCTGAACTGCTCGTCGATTTCATGAAAGTTCACAGGCTCCGATGGCGCCAATTGCACCCGGGGCTGGCGCATCATGATCAGGGACCGGGCAATGCCCGACTGGGCGGCGTACACGAGACTGAAGATCAGCATAATGCCCTGTATCGCAAGGATATAGATCACCAAATGATCGTCGCCGGAGAAGAAACGGCCAACGATCATGAGCGCTCCGGAAAGCAGCGCATAGGGGATCAGCTGGAACTTGACCACAAGGCGGATCTCAGTAAGAAGGATCTTTTTTACGATCCCAAAGGAATGGATGACGCCGCCGACCCCCTGGCCCTGGGTCTGGGCCGCGTGGATGCAAAAGAAATCCACCACCCACTGGAGCAGCAGGAAGACAGGGACATACACAAGGGGATACTTCATGAATAGTTCCAGATAGGAGCGGGGAACCATGAGGTCTACCAGATCCAGGAAGGGAATGGTACCGGATGCGGACATCAAGCTTTGGGTATACGTATCCGGCCGGGCGATATAGACAAACAGCCCAGCCAGCTCATTGATGATCATGTCGCGGCAGTAGAGCGTGGCGGCCACGATGAAAACGATCCATAAAAACCGGCCCGGTGATTGTGCCTTGATCCACCGGAAAGGATCAATGGAGCCTTTGATTGCGGGGTCATCCCCATGGAGCATGTGCGTGAGCCAGGCATAGGAGCACAAAAGGATCAGCGGGACGAGGGTATACTGGGCGTATGGCAGCCAATCGATCCAAAAGCTACGATAAAAAAACCAACTTTGGATGATGGGAAACCAAAGGAAGGCGTTGACCATCAAAAGATAGCACGCCGCCCATAAAAGGCATTGGAACGGATGCGTTTTAAAGATCCGTTTTGTGCGCAGGATCGTCTGCTGCGCTTGGCTTTTGTAGGGCTGGAACGCTTCAGCGGGGGGCGGGGTGGATGGAAGCTGCGTTATTTCGGCTTTTAAAAGATCGTTCATGCCGATCCTCCCTTGCGTTGATGGATGCCCAAGCGGGGCGGGGGTGTGCGGGACCTACAGCTGTGGGGCGTTCTGCGCGGGTTTGTCTTCCTCCAGAGTGGGATCGTCCTTCTCCCGGCGATAGCCGCTATCAATCTGGGAAAGAAGGGCTGGCTCCGGAGGCGGGCCATCCAGGAGCACCCGGGGCCTACACTTCACGATCAGGGACCGGGCGATGGCCGACATGGGGTAATAGACGAGCCCAAAACCCAGGAACGCGAACTGCATCAGGCTTACATAAAGATACCAGGAGAAGGGGGAATCGATGCGATCGTACATATACATACAGGTCACATCATACAGCACATAGGGGAGCAGCACGTATTTTAAGAGCAGCCGGAGCTCTACAAGGAGGGTCCTTTTGCATACGCCCTGCGCCTTTACAAAGCCGAAGATCCTAAGCCCCTTCGTTTGGATCGCGTGGATTGCAAAAAAGCCCACGACCCATTGGCCCATCAGGGCGCCTGGGATGGCGTCCAGGGGCGGGGGCAGCAGCATGATGTAGGATGAATCGGCAGCCCCGCCGGATGAAAGGCGCGCGGCCAGGCTGTTCACCATCGGGCCGACTACAGAGGCAAAGCCCGACAGGGACATCAGGATCACCGTGCTCGCGCAGAAAAACACGGCGATCAGGGAGCCTGCGATGGCAAGGTACCTGCCTGGGGAATGGGACCGTATCCACTTGAACGGTTCCATGAACCTGAGGGCAGGGGAGGGATCCCCGGCCATGATGCCTTCCAGCCAGGCGTACATGCCCAAGAGCAGCGGCGGGATGAGAACATAGGAAATATAGTGAATGAAAAAGGCCCAGTCGCCAGAAAAATATCCGGAAACCATTTCGAAAAGAAAGGCTGGGAGAAAAAACGTGAGCACATAGCATGCCGCCCATGGGAGGAATTGGGAACGCCTTGCCTTGAAGATCATTCTTGCCCTGAAAAGAACCTGCCCCGTTTCGCTGCGGTAAGGCGCGTACGGCTTTTGTTCTGCGGCGGCCCCGCCGGCCGCGGTGGTTTGCGATTCGTTCATACAGTCCCTCCCGGCGTTTTTGATAGGCGCATTCAGCCATGCAAACGGACCGCATCCGGCTGATGGAAAGAGAAGTGATTGCTATAAAATGGGAACTATTTGATTCATTATATATCATCTTTCGACACTTGTGCAAGGGGAGAGGAGGCTATATATGTGTGCTTTCCTGGTGATCTCTGATCAACGGCTGCCAGAAGATTGACAGAATTTGGTTTGCGGGGTACAATTTTTGAAGATACTATGCGGGATCTCATTGGACCCATCTTCAATTTGAATACAAGCGAGGTATTTTGCTATGCCCAGACGCGCAAACATCATCCCCATCAATGACAATGTGACCCTCATCGACGATGCTGGGGCTTCCACCTGCTATCTTGTCACGGGCGAAAAGCGGGCCCTGCTCATCGATACGCTCAACGGCGAGGAGGACCTCAAGCAGATCGTTTCGGAACTCACCAAGCTCCCCGTAACGGTTGTGAACACCCATGGTCACGGCGACCACATCCTGGGCAACGTGTTTTTTGAGGAAGCCTACCTTCACCCGGCGGACTGGGCGCTGCACGACGCCCATTTTTCCTTCCCTCAAACCGTGGCGGAGCTTCAAAAGAAGGGATTGAAGCCATGCAAGCTGCTCCCACTCAAAGAGGATGCGGTGTTCGATCTGGGTGGCCTAA
>JAEWAH010000085.1 GCA_023391725.1 Bacillota bacterium
AACGGGAATATACCCGGTACGAGATCCTGCTCAAGCTGTTTTTCGGCAGCGGGCTGCCAAAGGAGGTAAACCTGGAGCGGATCGAAGGTTTCCGGCAACGGCATGAAAAGGATCTTCAAATGCTCCATCTCTTTGCGGAAAGTTTGAAGCAAGTCATGGATAGCGACCCGGACCACCTGAACTATTACATCACCGTGCGGTTCGGCCAATACGTGTATCAGGCATATCTTGACTGGGCGCAGGAGGCGCTTAAGCTTTTGAATGGCAGCGGGGAAACAAAACCAGAGGAGGAGACCCCATGAAGAAACATCCCAGGGCCCGGAAGATCGTTCAGCTGTTCTTTTTGATGACCTTCCCGGTAACGCTCAATTACTTATCTCCGTATCTCATCGTCCAGGGAGGGTTCGAGGGTGTTCTTACCGGCAGCGCCATGGTGTTCGCGGGCCTGTTCATCACATCGCTGTTCCTGGGGCGGAGCTTCTGCTCCTGGGTTTGCCCGGCGGGAGCGCTGCAGGATGTGTGCGCCGTCATCCAGCCAAAGCGCACAGGCAGGCGGCAGAATGCTGTGAAATATTTCATTTGGGCCGTATGGCTTGGGGCCATCGTGGCAGGTTTTGTTTCGGCGGGCGAAATAAAAGAGATCAACCTGCTTTATATGACTGAAGGTGGCATTTCAGTGAACGAGACCTCCCGGTATATCATTTATTTCTCCGTAGTGCTGCTGCTGGCGGGGCTTTCCCTGACACTGGGACGGCGCTCTCCCTGCCACAGCATCTGCTGGATGGCGCCTTTTCTGGTGCTGGGCACGCTTACAAAGGAAGCACTGCGCCTGCCAGCCCGGCGGCTTACGGCGGAACCTTCCCGGTGCACAGGCTGCAAGACCTGCACGAAGAATTGCCCCATGAGCCTGCCGGTTAGCGAGATGGTGGCGAAAAACCGAATGTTCCATACGGAGTGCATCCTGTGCGGAGAGTGCAGGGACCATTGCCCGCAGCAAGTATTGAGGGTGGGGTTTACGGGTGCGCAGAGGGCGGAAGAAAAGGCAAAGGCAGATGCCTAAGGAAACATAGGACAGAAACGAAAACAAGGCCGGAGGGATTTCCCCTCCGGCCCTATTTCAATAATCTGTCTTGCTGCTGTCCAACGCCTCATCAACCACCCCGTCGCCGAGCGCGTCGCGGCTACGGACGATTGGTGGCATCCCCAGCATGGGGTTCTTAAGGGGTTTGTTCCCCTGGCTCAATCGTCGCACTGCCTCGCTTGCGCTCGCATTGCTCGTTTCGCCAGTCTCCTTCGCCTCGCTTTATCCGCCACAGGCGGCACTTCGGCTTCGGAGCCTTTCGCAAGGGTCCAGGGGCAGAGCCCCTGGTTATTCCCCCACCACAGCCTTGATCCTGCGCACCCCAGCGGAAGAAGACTCTTCTTTGAGGATCTTGAAGGACTTCAGGTCGCCGGTATTCTCAGCATGGGGGCCGCCGCAGATCTCTTTGCTGAAGACTCCCATGGTGTAGACCTTGACCCGCTCGCCGTACTTGCTTTCAAACAGGCCGATAGCGCCCTGGGCCTTGGCTTCCTCCACGGTCATTTCCTCCAAAGTGATGGGGGCTTTCGCCTGGATGGCCTCGTTCACCAGCTTTTCCACTTCGGTGACCTCTTCCGGCGTCATCTTGCGGCCGAAGGAGAAGTCAAAGCGCAGCCGTTCGGCGGTAATGTTGGAACCCTTTTGCGCGACTTCCGGCCCCAGCACCTTGCGGAGCGCGGCGTGCATCAGGTGCGTGGCGGTATGCAGCCGGGCGGTCTCATCCGTATGGTCAGCCAGGCCGCCCTTGAACCGCTGCTCGGCCCCGGCCTGGGAGGTGGCCTGGTGCTGTTTAAAGCACTCATGGAAGGCGTCGATATCCACCGTCAGGCCCTGGTCCTTGGCCAGTTCCACCGTCATTTCAATGGGGAAGCCGTACGTGTCGTACAGGTGGAACGCGCTAAGCCCGTCGATGACGCCGCCTTCTACTTTAGAAGCAACCTTCTCAAATTCCTTGTTGCCCTGCTTGAGGGTACGGGCGAAGCGGGCTTCCTCCAGCTTCAACTGCTCCAGCACGAAGGCGGCGTTCTTGTCCAGTTCGGGATAGACGGCTTTGTACTGGTCAATGATGACTTGCGCGATCTCCGCGGTGAAATTGTCGGGCATGCCCAGTTGCATGCCATAGCGCACAGCACGGCGGATAATGCGCCGCAGCACATAGCCCTGATCCACGTTGGAGGGGCTCACGCCGCGATGGTCACCCAGGATGAAAGTGGCGGTGCGGGTGTGATCGGCAATGATGCGGAACGCCTTGGTCGTTTCGGCATCGGAACCGTATGTTTTGCCTGAAAGTTCAGCGATCTTGGCAAGGATGCCAGCGAAAAGATCAGTTTCATACACCGTCTTTTTTCCTGTAAGTACGCAAATCGTCCGCTCCAAGCCCATGCCGGTGTCCACGTTCTTCTGGGCAAGGGGGATGAAGGTGCCATCGGTCTGCTTGTAATACTGCATGAACACGTCGTTCCAGATTTCCAGATACCTGCCGCAGGAGCAGGCGGGGGAGCAATCCGGGCCGCAGGGCGCCTTGTCGGTGATGATGAACATCTCGCTGTCCGGGCCGCAGGGACCGGCGCCCGGCAGTCCCCACCAGTTGTTCTCGCCGGGCAAGAAGAAGATGCGGTCTTCTTTCACGCCGCAATCCCGCCAGATCTGATAGCTTTCCATATCCCGGGGGGCTGTTTCATCCCCGGCGAACACGGAAAATGCCAAGCGGTCGGGAGAAAGGCCCAGGTATTCCGGGCTGGTCAAGAACTCCCAGCTCCAGGTGATGGCGTCCTTCTTGAAATAGTCCCCCAGGCTCCAGTTGCCCAGCATCTCAAAGAAGGTCAAGTGGGAGGGGTCGCCCACATCGTCAATATCCCCTGTGCGCACGCACTTTTGCACGTCGGTAAGCCGGGTGCCGGCGGGGTGCTTGGCACCCATCAAATAAGGCACCAGGGGATGCATGCCCGCGGTGGTAAACAGCACCGTGGGATCGTTCTCGGGGATAATGGAGGCGCTGGGGATCACGGCGTGCCCCTTTGATTGAAAAAACTTCAAAAACAAGGCCCGGAGTTCATTAGACGTAAGCGGCTTCATTGCACATCCACGCTCCTTTTATCCTGAAAGGCCGCCCGTCAGGCGGCTGCTATCAAGGCAATTTGCAATTCGCTACATTATAAGGGACAAGAACATTTCCTGTCAAGAAAAGACGCTGTACATTGTATCGTGTACAAAAGCCATTGACGTTTTTCCATCCGGTGTCTATGATGGAATTGTTTTCAAGACAGGAGGGATCGGTTTGAAGGAAAATATACGCATTATAAACGTCTCAAAATCCTTCGGTGGCAAGGCCGTGCTCCAGGATGTGTCGCTATCCGCCTTCCAAGGGGAGATTCTCTGCCTGCTGGGTCCCTCCGGCGCAGGCAAAACAACGCTGATCCGGCTGGTCACGGGGGCAATCCGCGCGGACAGCGGGGATATATTTGTCGCGGGCAAAAAAATACCGGACAGATCGGCCCAGCAAGCCATTGGCTTCATGCCGCAAAACGACGCCGTGTACACCGATATTTCCGGTCTTGATAATCTTCTGTTCTTTGGCCGACTGTTTCATATGACAAGACAGGCGCTAAAAAGCCGCACGGAGGAAGTTCTTAACCTGGTTGACCTGTACCCCGACCGCCATAAGCTTGCGGCCCATTATTCCGGCGGTATGAAAAAGCGGCTGTCCCTGGCCATCGCGCTACTTAACGACCCGGACGTACTGCTGCTGGATGAGCCCACTGTGGGCATCGACCCCGTTTTGCGCAAAGCTGTCTGGGACCGGTTCGAGGCTTTGCGGGTGAACGGAAAAACCATTGTGATCTCCACCCACGTGATGGATGAGGCAATCAGATGCCAGCGCGCAGCCCTCATC
>JAEWAH010000195.1 GCA_023391725.1 Bacillota bacterium
ACGCCCTTTCTCCCAGGCTGCGGCTGAAGGAAAGCCTGGACGCCATATTTAACGGTTCCCCTGCTTATGAAAACGTGAAGGATGCCGTGGAGAGCAAGCTCTTTGGCATCGGCGCGGAATCCTATACCCCAGGCTCCCATGAGTTTTACATGGGCTATGTGCTCACAAGGCCCAATCTGCTGCTCACCATCGACGCGGGGCACTTCCACCCCACGGAGAGCGTGGCGGTGAAAATCCCGGCGCTGTTGTGCTTTCTCCCGGAGCTTTTGCTGCATGTGAGCCGCCCGGTGCGCTGGGACAGCGACCACGTGGTGCTTTGGGATGAGGAGACGCGGCAGATCATGCGCGAGGTGGTGTACGCGGACGCCTTAAACCGTGTTTACTTGGCCACGGATTACTTTGACGCTTCCATCAACCGCATCATGGCCTGGGTTGTGGGACTGCGCAGCGCCCGCAAGGCGCTTCTTTCCGCCCTGCTGGAGCCGGTTGAAAAGCTTCGGGCACTGGAGCAGGCGGGAGATGCTTCCGCCCGGCTGGCCCTTTCTCAGGAAGCGCTGTGCCTGCCTTTTGGCGCCGTATGGGATGAACTCTGCCGCCGCTATAACGTGCCGCAGGGAGCGGAGTATATCACCGAAATCAAGGCATACGAAAAGGACGTACTGTCGAAGCGTTCGTAAATACAGGGAATGCTTTGAAGATGGGGGGATCATTCATGGCACGCACCGTTCTGGCATTTGACTTGGGGGCCTCCTCCGGCCGCGCCATGCTGGCGGCTTTGGAACGCGAGCACCTTTCGCTGACGGAGGTCCACCGCTTCGACAACATCCCCGTGCAGGTGGATGGCACCTTGTATTGGGATTACCCAAGGCTGATCCAGGAGATCCGCACCGGGCTTCAAAAAGCCCGGACGATGGCCCCATATGAAAGCATCGCCATTGACACCTGGGGCGTGGATTTCGGCTTGCTGGATGACCAAGGGAACCTGATGGAAAACCCCGTCCACTACCGGGATCCAAGGACGGAAACCGCTGTGCCCTGGGTGTTTGAACACATCTCCAAGGAAGAATTGTACCAGATCACCGGCATCCAACACATGCCCATCAACACCGTGTTCCAGCTTGCGTCGCTTAAAAAGGATAGGCCGGATGTGCTCAATCGGGCAGCCACGATGCTGCCCATGCCCAACATGCTCGCCTATTCGCTGACGGGCATCAGGCAGGCGGAATACACCATGGCCTCCACCTCAGAGCTTCTTCACGCCGGGGAATGCCGCTGGTCCAAGGAGATATTGGATAAGCTGAACATCCCGGATAAAATCTTCCCACCTCTGGTGACGCCAGGCACGCCCTGCGGAATGCTGTCTTCCGAACTGTGCAAGGAGCTTGACATCCCGCCTGTCATGGTATACAACACTGCCTGCCACGATACCGCCAGCGCTGTGGCCGCGGTACCCGCGCCGGAGGGGGATTTCCTATTCCTGTCCAGCGGCACTTGGTCGCTGATGGGCACGGAAACGAAAAAGCCCGTGGTCAACGCGGAAAGCCGCGAGAGCAACTTCACCAATGAGGGCGGTGTCAATGGGACTACCAGGTTCTTGAAGAATATTATGGGCCTTTGGATCCTGCAGGAATGCCGCCGCTATTGGGCGCAAAAGGAGACCGTTTCCTTCGGCCAGCTGGCAAAGGAGGCCGAGACGGCTCCGGCCTTCGCCTGCTTCATAGACCCGGATGATGAGAGCTTCCTCCCGCAAGGGGATATGCCGGAACGCATCAAGGCGTATCTTACAAAGACCGGCCAGCTCATCCCCGAAACCCGGGGCGGGCTTGTGCGCTGCGTGTATGAAAGCCTGGCCCTTCGGTATCGGGAAACGGCGCAGGCCATCTCCCGCCTGACTTCTAAAACCTATCCTGTGCTCAATGCGGTAGGGGGCGGCACCCAGGCGTCACTGCTCATGCAGATGGCTGCCAACGCCTTGAATATCCCTGTGCTGGCCGGACCGGTGGAAGCCACGGCCATGGGCAATGCGCTGACGCAGTTCATTGCTCTGGGAGCGGTTGAAAATGTGGCCCATGGAAGGCGCATCGTAGCGGCGTCCGTTTCCCCCGAAAGGTACGAGCCAAAGGATGCGGCGGCGTGGAAGGAAGCGTACGGGCGGTTTTTGAGGGTGACGGGAAAGAAGTAGAAGCTCTGAAAGATTTTGAAAACATATTGACCAGGCTCCTATGAGAATAGAAGCCTGGTTTTGTTGTGCAGACACCTCTTCCGGCGCTGGCGCGCCCTAAAAGTAAACGATGATTTAGCTTCGAGACTTGCCTTCCCCTTTAGGGGAAGGTGGCCCGTAGCGCCGGATGAGGTGTAGCGCAGCGGAACTGCGGAGCACCGGCCGTAGGGCGCGACGCCCTCGGCGCGCCGCTTTTAGGACGAGGACGCAGGAGGGAGCAGGGTGGATTTCGATTTCCCCCCTTAGCTCCCCCCTGCACTCCCCATATCCCCCTTAAAGCGACCAGGGCCTTCGGGCCCTGGACCCAGGGAGGGACGGCGCGAACTCGTACGGCTATGGTGAACCCTTCCAATTCCCCTCCCGTGGAGGGGTGGCGCCGCGGCGCCGGGGTGGTTGATCGTAGGGGGCGATGCCC
>JAEWAH010000200.1 GCA_023391725.1 Bacillota bacterium
CTTTTAAGCCATGGAACTTCTCGGGCAGGGGCTTTAGGCTCTTGCACAAAAGCGTGATCTCCTGGGCGTGCACGGAGATCTCGCCCTTTTGGGTGCGGAACGCGATGCCCTTCACACCCAGCACATCGCCGATATCAAAGTCCTTGAAGGAAGCATAGGCCTCCTCCCCCAGGTCATCCCGCTTGGCATAGATCTGAATCTCGCCCCGGGCATCCAAAAGATGCGCAAAGGCAGCCTTGCCCATGATGCGGCGGCTGACCATGCGGCCGGCGATAGACACGGTTTGCGGCGTCTCGTTCTTTTCCCAGGCTTCGAAATTTGCAAAAATGTCTTCGCTGGAATGGGTCACATCATAGCGGGTGATATGATAAGGGTTCTTTCCGGCGGCCTGCAGCGCCGCAAGCTTTTCCCTGCGGATGCCCTCCTGCTCAGAAAGATCAAGTTCTTGCGCCTGAAGATTGTTATCGATGTCCGTCATTGGGCATCCTCCTCGATGTGGGGTTTACTGGCGGCGGATATCAAGCACCTTATAGCGGATGTTGCCGTTGGGCGCCATTGCGGTGACCACATCGCCCTTTTTCGCTTCCAGCAAAGCATGGCCCACTGGGCTCTCGCTGGAGATGCGGTTGGCGTAAGGATCGCTCTCACGGGCGCCTACGATGGCAAATTCGTCCTCGTCGCCATAATCCATATCCTTGATGCGCACCACTGTGCCGATGCCCACCCGGTCGGTGGATATCTCGTCATCTTCGATGATGATGGCGGTGCGTTTGATATTTTCAAGCTCGCTGATCTGGGCTTCTACCGCAGCCTGCTCTTTTTTGGCCTCGTCATATTCCGCGTTTTCGCTAAGATCGCCAAAGCCGCGGGCCACCGCGATCTGATCGGCGATCTCATTGCGCCGGATAGTGATCAGATATTCCAGCTTCTTCTCTAATTCTTCATAGCCTTTGCGGGTAAATTCATTTTCGCGATGCTTTTTCTGTTGGTCCGTCATGGTCCTGATTTCTCCTTTCCTGATCCGCCGGGGAGCCAAAATCCGCCGGGACGGTGGAAGAAAATGAAGAAGCACCTGTCCCGTTGCTTGCGCGTGGCGGTGCATTCCTTCTAGTCCATATACAGTTTGCCTCAAGCAACTGATATGCCGAATGCATTATACTGTATCTGGTTCCAATTGTCAACGCTCCGGGGTGTGGCCCTCGAAGATTTGCAGGTCATACATCTGCGCCGCCCGGGCCTGTTCAGCCTTGGTGCGCACCGTCCAGGCCACAAGCAGGGGCCTGAACACTGCGCGCATTAATTTCATGCTAAGGTTCTTATCAGAGCTGACATCGTAGGCGATAAAATCGGGCCGGGACAACGCATTGGTCAGCAGGTACGCAAGACCCAGCCGCTGCCAAAAAGGCCCGTCAAGGCTTCCGGAGGCAAGCTGACCGCGTATCACCTGTGGTGCGTTTTTCTTGAACCAGCGCATGGCCAGCGGATGAAAGGATTCCACACAACAGGGGCCGTTATACAGGGAAAGCGCCTCATGGGCCTTGCGCGAGGTAATGTTCACTCCCCCAAAGTGCTTGACCTCCACAATCAGCGGGACACGTCCGGCAACAAGCGTCAGCACTTCGTCAAAATGGGGGATGCGCTCCTGTGTTTTAAGAAGGGTGTATTGGCTGAGCTCTTTATAGGAAAGGTCGCAAAGCCGCGCCTCTTCGCCGCACATGCGTTTCAAATCCGCATCGTGGAACACGGCTAGCTGCCCATCCCGCGTCAGCTGTACGTCCAGCTCAATGCCGTGCCCCGCTTCAATTGCTCTTTGAAAGGCCAATATGGAGTTTTCGGGGATGCCGTTTTCATTGTCGAAAAGTCCCCGGTGGGCATACTTCACACCAAGCAGAGCCGAAACATCCTTGCCGCGCCTATTGGGGGCAATCAAATAAAGGTAGAGCGCTATCAGAAAAACCAGACAGCCCAATATCCAGGCCATGGATCAGTCCTCCGTCTGGAAGGCTTCCAGCCGGCTCGTGGGCTTTTGGGGCTTGCTGTCGCCATGCTTTGTGAGGCTGATGGTGATGAAGGCCAGCGCTACCATGACGGCTGCATACGGGAAGAGCGTCCAATACCCCACATACTGCAGAAGAAAGCCCGATAGGATGGGGGTTACGATCTGGGCCGCCATGGAGAAGGTGTAGTAATACCCCGTATACTTGCCCACGCTGGCGCCGCGGCTTAATTCCACCACCATGGGATAGCTATTGACATTGATGCAGGCCCAGGCGCAGCCCACCAGTGCGAACATCACGTACAGCGCGGGCGTGAAGGCCGAAAAAACCATGCCGGAGGCAAAGCACAACGACAGGAGGATAATGCCGAACTGGATCATCCTCTTGCGGCCGAACCGGGCGGAAAGGATGCCTATGGGCAGATAGGAGACGATGGCGCCTACCGTGGCCACCATTATGCATGCGGAAGCCGCGCCGGGGCCCATATTCCACATTTCCTGAGCATACTTTGAAAAGGCGGTGGTGATCGCGTTATAGCCCATGAACCAAAGAAATACAGAGGTCAAAATAAGCAGCAGGCTTTTAAAGAGGGCAGGGGGCAGCTTTTCAGTCCCGCCTTCCGTTACCTGCGCCGCTTGCTCTGTTTCGGGGTCGACCCCGTAGTGGATGTCCTCCATCTGCTTGACCAGATTGCGTTCACGGACGGTCAGAGCCAGGGCCGCGACAGCCGCCACCATAAAGGCGGCCACCGCCATAAAGACGGAGCTGTAATCCACCCGGAAGCTGCCCTCCGCCGCCTTTTTCACCAGCAGCTGAATAGCCGCCAGCGCAAACACCCCGCCCACCGCGCCCATGAGGTTGATGACAGCATTACCCTTGGACCGAAGCGGCTTGGGCGTCACATCAGGCATCAGCGCAACGGCTGGGGAGCGGTAAGTGCCCATGGCAATGAGCAGGACGCCAAGCCCAATGTAGAACAGTGTGGCGTTTCCCGCATTGGCCGCGCCGGGGAGTTTGAGCATCACCAGGGCCGCGATGACCGTGCCGCCCAGAATGAAGGGCATACGCCGGCCAATCTTCATGCCGCACCTGTCCGACAAAAGCCCAAACAGCGGCAAAAGGAACAGGGCCAGAATGTTGTCAATCGCCATGATGAACCCGGCAAAGCCATCCTCTAGGGCAAAATCGTTTTTCAAGATCAAGGGAATGATGGTATCGTATAATTGCCAGAACGCGGAGATGGACATGAAGGCAAGGCCAACCAGCAGCGTTCGCTTTACATTCAGTTTCATAAACACCCTCCGATATTTTCTATACAAATTATACCTTTCCTCCTATACGAATGCAATGAGGAAAGTGTGCAATGGGGCTTTTCATTTGTAAGGAATATGCTATACTTTTGGGCAGATGAAAAGGGGAGGAACCCATGAAGACGATTGCGCTATTGGCTACCGGCGGCACCATTGCCAGCGCCCCCACCCAAAGCGGCCTTGCGCCCGCGCTGTCGGGCGCACAGATTGCGCGCCTTTCCGGGGTGGAATCCCTTTGCCATGTGGTAAGCCAGGATGTGTTTTCCCTGGACTCCAGCAACATCCAGCCGGAGGAGTGGCGGGTGCTGGCCCGCGCCGTCCATGAGGCGCTGCAAACGTGCGACGGGGTGGTGATCACTCACGGCACCGACACCATGGCCTATTCCGCCGCGGCCATCTCCTATATGCTGTGCGGCCATGAAAAGCCCGTGATTTTTACCGGGGCGCAGCTTCCCATATCCCATCCCCTTTCCGATGCTATCCCCAACCTGCACTGCGCCTTTGCCGCGGCCATCACCGGCGTGCCGGGCACGTATGTGGCCTTCCACCAAAAGATCATTTCCGGCGTGCGGGCGGTAAAGACGCGCACGACGAGCTTTGACGCCTTCGACAGCGTCAACGCGCCCCTCTGCGGTCATGTGGACGGGGACGGGGTGCATTTTACAAACCCTCAGGTAGCTTTGGAGGAATACCGTTTTAGGGACGAAATCGACCCCGGGGTATTTCTACTCAAGCTCATGCCCGGAACGCTGCCGGACGTGTTCGATTGGATCGTTTCGGCGGGTTATCGCGGCGTGGTCATCGAGGCTTTCGGCCTGGGGGGGCTCCACTACATCCGCCGCAACCTGGTGGATAAGCTGCACATGCTGGCCGAAAACGGGATCTACGCGCTTGTGGTGACGCAGTGCTTATACGAAAAGGCCGACTTCACGGTATATGAAGTCGGCAGCAGAATTCTTTCAAACCATGTTTTTTCAGGTAGAGATATGACGACTGAGGCAGCCGTAACAAAGCTCATGTGGGCACTGGGGCAGGGGGAGGCGGAGAAGGTGCTTGGTATGAATTTGTGCGGGGAGTTCAGCGGCAGCTAAGGCCATTTCTTATATCCCATCAGCCATCATTTGGTGACATTCCCTGAGGAAAACGATGATTTGGCGATTGGCTGGGCTGTACGGCCAAGGTATGTTCTGGATTGCATCGGTCGCAGGCTCCCTCGCAATGACGCGATAGATTGGGTTTCGTCATTGCGAGCCGCGCGAAGCAATCCAGAACCTGCGTATTGCCTTTCTCTTAAGTAAACGATGATTTAGCTTTGTGGTTCGAGAGGGACGATGCCCACATCGCCCCCTACGATGAGTCGTCGTTTCCTCTCCGGGTCCAGGGCCCACAGGCCCTGGTCGCTTTAAGGGGGATATG
>JAEWAH010000229.1 GCA_023391725.1 Bacillota bacterium
GAGCTATTGATCCTCTCCTTCCACGACCATACCATCACGGACTGGCAGACCCAGCAAGAGAACATCCTCAAAAAGTTCCAGGATTTCGCCAATGACCCCACCGCTTCCCTGCAAACGCTGCGCGTGGGGCTCATCCAGGACGATTCCTCTACAGAAACCGATCCCCCGGACCGGCCGCTTTTAAAACAACTGGAGGAGACAAGTTTTACTGATGGGGAGAAGTGGCAGATCTTCCGGATCATCCAAGATACGGAGCCATATCTTGCGCGGCTTAAACGCCTTCTTTCCCCCGCGGCAGAAATCATCGGGCGCAACCTTCCCGTCCTCCGGCCGGTCCTTGATGATTTTGACCGGCGCTGGAAGGCTTACTTTGAAACAACGCCCCTTTTGACCTTTCTGACGGAAAACATTGGGGTGAATCTTGGGGATATCTCAAAACTCCCTGTCCACATCTATCCCGGCATTTTTGAAATAGACGCCATTCGCCTGGGCATGGAGATTGGCGGGAAACAGGAGCCGGGCCTTTGCCTTTTCATGGGCTTGTGCATCCCGGAAGGCATCGATGTCAAGGCGCTGCCTATGGATGAAAGCTCCGGGCTATTGGAAGGGCTCAAGGCGCTGTCGGACAAGAGCAAGCTTGCCATCTTGTCCTTCATCCGTGATAAGCGTTCCTATAACCAGGAACTGGCCCGGGAAACGGGCCTGTCCGCCGCCACCATCTCCCATCACATGTCCGCATTGATCTCCTGCGGCTTTATCCGCATGGAGCGGGTAGATACGCGCCTATATTACCAATTGAACAAAGACAGCTTGCGAAGGTTCCTTCAAAAGCTCTCTGCATACCTTCTGGGCAGTGAGAACTGAGCGCAGACACTGCCTCGTGAAGTAATATCTCCTATCTCTCCTGCATACCTTTCAGCAAGCGGATGCAAGGAGGGAAACCCATGGATACAGGCAAACAGTTCAATTTGTATCAGGATATTGCAGAGCGCACCGGCGGCGATGTATACATCGGCGTGGTGGGCCCGGTGCGCACCGGGAAGAGCACCTTCATATCCCGGTTCATGGAGGAACTGGTGCTTCCCCGGATGCCGGGCGGCCCCGCCAAGGACCGCCTGGCCGATGAGCTGCCCCAGGGCGGTTCCGGCCGCACCATCATGACCACCCAGCCCAAATTCGTGCCCGGGGAGGCCGTGGAAGTCTTCCTGCAGGACAGTACTCCGGTTCGGGTCCGCATGGTGGACTCGGTAGGGTATCTTGTGAAGGGCGCCTTGGGCACCATGGAGAACGAGGCTGCCCGCATGGTTCACACACCCTGGTTCGAGCAGGATATCCCCTTTGAGCAGGCGGCGGAGGTCGGCACCCGCAAGGTCATCAACGATCATGCCACCATCGGCATGGTGGTCACTACCGACGGCACCATCACGGAAATCCCCCGCACCAACTATGTGGAGGCGGAGGAGCGTGTTGTCCATGAACTCAAGGCTCTTGGCAAACCGTTTGTGCTGGTCCTGAACAGCGCCACCCCCGAAACGGCGGAGGCCATAGCGCTGCAAAAATCCCTCCAGCAAAAGTATGATGTGCCAACCCTGCTTTTGAACGTCAAGCAGATGGGCCTCAATGACATCCAGGGCGTGCTGGAAAAGATCCTCTACGAGTTCCCGCTTCGGGAAGTGCGCCTCACCGTGCCCGCCTGGCTCAACGCACTTGATACGACCCACTGGCTGGCTTCTCACGTGCTGGAGAGCGTTCGCCAAGGCGGCAAGAACCTAAAGCGCGTCCGGGACCGGGAAGTCTTTGCCCACTCCTTTGACGCTTCCCCCTATTCCCCCGGCCTGCAAAGCGAAGGCACGGAGCTGGGCGAAGGCCGCGTTTCCTTCAACCTGCCCCTGGCGGATGGGCTTTTCAACCGGATCCTGGGCGAGGAGTGCGGCACCGAGATCAAGGGCGATGCGCACCTGCTGGCCCTGATGAAGGAACTGGTGGCCGCCAAGGCGGAGTACGACCATGTGGCCGATGCGCTGCGGGCTGTCCGGGAAACGGGCTACGGCCTGGTGACCCCGGCCATGAGCGAACTTACCTTGCAGGAGCCGGAGATCGTTCGCCAGGGTAGCCGCTTCGGTGTAAAACTCAAGGCCCACGCGCCTTCCCTGCACCTCATACGGGTGGACATCGAAACAGAGGTCTCCCCGGTGGTAGGTACCGAAAAGCAGTCGGAGGAGCTGGTGCGCTACCTGATGGATGAGTTTGAAAACGATCCCCAGCGCATCTGGAGCACCGACTTCTTCGGCAAGAGCCTCCACGACCTGGTCAGGGAAGGGCTGTCCAACAAGCTCATGCGCATGCCCACCGATGCCAGGGAAAAGGTGCAGGAAACCTTGACTCGCATCATCAACGAAGGCTCCGGCGGAATGATCTGCATCCTGCTGTAAATCAAACCTTGCCTTAGAAAAAGCAATATTGAAGCCGCTATTCAAACAGTAACATAAGATAACCCCGCCAAACGCTTTCCCCTTCTTGCCTTCCCCTTTTAGGGGAAGGTGCCGCCCGCAGGCGGCGGATGAGGGAGTAAAGCCAAGGTACAACCTCTATTAATGGTTTATAAGAAGGAGGACAGCAAAGCCGTCCTCCTTTTTATTGTTGATATTTTTCCTATCTCTAATACGCCAGCCTATTCCTCCGTCAGCCCATTCCCCATCCTGTCCACTACCCTGCCGTATTCGTCATACAGCACGGCCTCATCCTTTTTCTTATCGCTCCACACGTTCTTGTCAGAAAAGTACCAGTCGCACGCGCCAGGCGTCGCCTCAGAACCCAGCCGTACGCTTACCCCGGGGGCTATCTTTGCATCCTTCGGGAAGAAGAATATCTCCTCTCCTTTTACAGAAAACACATACCATCCCGCTAAGGACACCGTTTCCCTCCCGGTGTTCGTGATGGTCAGCACATCTTCCTCATGGTCCAAATCGGTAAGCCCGACAACCGTGATCATGTCGGGAAGGTTCCCAAAATCCACCAGCCGCACGCTGGCTTTTCCATCCTTCAGCGTCACCTTCACGCCGCCCTTGGCGTCCTGCGTCACCACGACTTTCGCCCCTGCCTGACTAAGCGCTGCCAATGCGCTTGGTGAGGGCGAGTCCGGCTCCTCCACCGAATTGGTGGAGATCACCGCCACCTGCGGGGATACAAGGCGCGCAAATTCCGGAGAGGTACTATCGTCTCTTCCGTGATGGGAGACCTTCAGCACCGCGCATTTGGGGATGTTCTTTGCCGCCATGACGGCCTTTTCCTCGGCAAATTCCATATCCCCGGCTAGCATCATATTTCCATGGGGCGTTAAGAGGACCATCACCAGGGAATTGTCGTTCTCGCTCTGCTCATCCAGGGTGATAGGCCCCAGCACCTGAAAGATGGAAGATTGCGAAACCGCCACCCTGTCCCCTGCTTTGAGCCACACGGGAGCGGTCCCCCTTTGGGCCGCCGCCAGCAGGGCCGGGTGCCCCTCTTTCTTGATATCCGTATACATTTGGGAGGCGTACCATGTCCCCACACCGATATCGCTTGCGGCCAGGGAGGCCATGCCGCCCATGTGGTCCTTGTCCGTATGGGTCAGGAACACACCGTCCAAATAGGTGATATCAAGGGCCGTGAGCGCCGCGTGAACCGCGCCCCATGACTGTACCGTCCCCGTATCCACAAGATAGGTTTTCCCCTCTATCTTAACCAGCAGGCTGTCCGCCTTGCCCACGTTGATCGCAAATAGTTCTGCGCCTGCTTCATCCCGCTCGGCGGCGGCCTTTGGCCCCTGCCGCATGGCCAAGAAAACGATGGCAAGCAACAATAAAACGATGATTATGATCGTTGTCACTTTTTTTGCATCCACACCTACCCCTCCTTGAGAATGGCCGTATCAGGTCGATTATAACAGCTTTTTCCCAGCCAGGCAAACGGTATTGTTTTTCCCAAAAGAGCGCAACCTACCCATCAAAAGGAGGCGGTTTTTTGATATCGTCAAGACACCCCCTGGAAAACATACGTGTCGTCCAATATGGCTGCGGCAATATGGCCAGGGTCATCATCAAATATCTCTATGACAAGGGCGCGCATATCGTGGGCGCCATCGACGCGGACCCGGAACTGGAAGACGTTGACGTGGGTGAGTTTGCCGGGCTGGGCCGTGACATCGGCGTCAAGATCACCCCGGACGCCGATGGCATCCTGGATGGCTGCAGGCCCCATATCGCTATCCTCACCATGAACAGCTTCATTCAGGACATGCATGCCGCCATGACGGAATGCGCAGTTCGCGGCATCAACATGATCACCACCTGCGATGAAGCCTTGTACTCCTGGACCACCGCGCCCGGAATCACCAACCAATTGGACGCCCTGTGCAAAAAGACGGGCTGCACCCTGGCCGCCACCGGCATGCAGGATGTGTTCTGGGTGAACCTCGTCGCCTGCGTGGCCGGGGGCGTTCACCGCATTTCTCAAATTGAAGGTTCCGTTAGTTACAACGTGGAAGATTACGGCGCATCCCTGGCCCGTGCACACGGCGTGGGGCTTGATCCCCAGCAATTCGAGCGGGAGATTGCAAGCCAGGAAGCTCCTCCCGCCTATGTGTGGAACGCCACCGAAGCGCTGTGCGCCAAGTTGGGCTTCACCATCGCCTCCATCAAGCAAAAGGTCGTCCCCGTCTATGCCGATAAGGATGTATACAGCCATGCCCTCAAAAAGAATGTCTTAAAGGGCAGCGCCATCGGCATGACGGCGACAGCCACCGCCATTACCCACCAGGGGCCGGTCTTGCAGATGCAATCCACCGGCAAGGTCTACTCCCCAGAGGAAGGGGACGTATGCGACTGGAAGATCTACGGCACGCCGGACACCGTGTTCTCCGTCCAAAAGCCCGATACTGTGGCCCATTCCTGCGCCACCGTCGTCAACCGCATCCCCAGTGTCTTAAATGCTCCGCCGGGCTATGTGACCATCGATAAGCTCCCCTACGCCGCCTTTGCCCCCTACCCCCTGCACATGATGGTTAAGACGTCGGGAGCCTGGCCGGAAGCCGTCATGCGGCCCGATCCCGTATACGCTCCACCCAGCCACTTCGGTGCTTACCAACAATAAAAGGCACCCCCGGAAGGATCGCTCTTCCGGGGGCGTTTTTATGCGATGATCGTGACCCTTCCCGGTTCCAATGCCGGCTTTTCCTTGCCTGCGGCAGGGTTGCCTATGGCGATAGCGATTTGGAATTCCGCGCCTTTGGGGAATTCCAGCTCTTTTTCCAGCGCCGCTTTTTCCGGCCCCTCAAAGGCGGCCCGGGGCATGCCCAGGATCACGCTGCCCAGCCCCAGGCTGTATGCGGCCAGGGCGATGGATTGCACTGCGATGCCGCAATCCACAACGGCGTAGCGGGCGGCAGAAACGGCAGAAATGAAAATCACGGTCGGCGCGCCATGGAAAAGGGTATATCCCGGCTGGTTCAAACGGGCCAGTTGCGCCTCGTCCGCACCCCTTTTCAGCTGTTCGATCGCCGCGCGGTCAATCCTCTCGATCATCTCTTTCTTCTGCACCGCAGTAAAGTGCCAGGATTGGGTGTTCCTGGCGGTAGGCGAAGACAGCGCCGCCGAAAGCAGCAAATCCAACTGTTCCTTAGTGACTTGCTCTGCAGTATAGGCGCGGATGCTGCGCCGCTGGTCAATGGCCTGCAAAATGGGGTTGCTCATGGAAAATACCTCCTTGTCCCTATGTCTGTTGCATGATATGATACCCTTGAAATAAAAGGGGTGAGACCTGTTGGCGGATCATGAAAAGTACATGCGTCTGGCTCTAGAGCAAGCCCGTTTGGCAAAGGCCCAGGGGGAAGTGCCCGTAGGCGCCGTGGTGGTACGGGATGGCCAGGTCATCGCCGCCTGCCACAACACGCGGGAAAACTCCTTCGATCCCACCGCCCACGCGGAAGTGCTGGCCATCCGGGCCGCGGCGCAAGCGCTCCACACGCGGCGGCTCACAGGCTGCACCCTGTATGTGACGCTGGAACCCTGCCCCATGTGCGCCGGCGTCCTCCTCATGGCCCAGCTGGACGCCTGCTTTTTCGCTGCCGCGGATCCCTTGCAGGGCTGTTGCGGCAGTGTATACCACATCCCCCAGGATCCTGCCTTCACCCACCGCGTCCGAATAGTAGGCGGGATATTGGAAGAGGAAGCAAGCAAATTGCTCAAAGAATTCTTCGCCGCCCGGCGCATCAATCCTTCCTGATAATGGCGATAAGCTCTTTTACCACGATCTCCATCTCTTCCTGGGTGCCGATGGAGACGCGCAGATACGGCGCAATGCGCGGCTTATTGAAATGGCGTACCAAAATACCCCTGCTTTTCAAAGCTTGTAACGCCCACGCGGCGTTTTGCTCATCCGCTTTCACAAACAGGAAGTTGGTCTGGCTGGGCAGCACAGAGATGCCCGCATGAGTCAGCGCATCATACGTCCAATCCCTAGTCTTGACCACCTTACCGTTGATGTCCTCATAATAGGCCGCGTCGGCGATGGCCGCCAAGGCCGCTGCCTGGGCCAGCCGGTCCAGGGAATAGCTATTGAAGCAGTCCTTCTCCCGGTTCAGCCCATCGATGAGGGCGGGCTGTCCCAGCGCGTACCCCACCCTAAGCCCCGCCAAAGCATGGGATTTTGACAGTGTGCGCACGATGAGCAGGTTATCAAAGTCCTTCAAAAGCCTGGTTGCATTTTCTGAGGCGAAAGCGGTATACGCCTCGTCCACCAAAAATACCTCTCCCTGCTGCCGGAGATGCTCCGCCATGCGCGCAATGACATCCGTGGGCAGCATCAGCCCTGTGGGGGCGTTTGGGTTGGCCAGCGCCACCGGGGCATCCTGCAAAAGCCCCGGCACGTCCACAGAAAAGTCATCCAAAACGGGAACCGTTTCATATTGGGCCCCAAATAGCTTGGCGTAAACTGGATAGAAGGAATAAGTCACGTCAGGGGCCAGCACCCGTTTGCCCGCGAAGAAGGCAGCAAATGCAAACGCCAGAACCTCGTCAGACCCATTCCCGGCAAACACGTATTCTATCGGGACATCGTTTGCCTGCGCGATCACCAGGCGCAACGCCGTGCAATCCATATCGGGATACAGCCGTAGGGCATTTGCTTCCTCCCTCATGGCCGCTTCCGCCTTCGGGCTGGGGGGATAGGGGTTCTCGTTGGTGTTCAGCTTGATATATTTC
>JAEWAH010000294.1 GCA_023391725.1 Bacillota bacterium
CACCAGCATATAGGGGGTCTTTTCCATCTGCGCCTCGCGGACTTTAAAGCCGATCTTTTCGTTGCGCTTGTCGGTCTCCACTCTAAGCCCAGCCTGGGTGAGCTTCTTTGCGATCTCGTCTGCCCATTCGTCTGCCCGCTCGGTGATGGTGAGCACCCTCACCTGTGTGGGGCTCAGCCACAAGGGCATAGCGCCTGCGTACTTTTCAATGAGCAGCGCCAGGGTGCGCTCGTAGCAGCCGATGGAGGTGCGGTGGATGATGATGGGGTGTTTCTTGACGCCGTCGCGGTCGGTGTATTCCATGCCGAAGCGCTCCGCCAGTTGGAAATCCACCTGGATGGTGATGAGCGTATCTTCCTTGCCCCATACGTTCCTGATCTGGATATCCAGCTTCGGCCCGTAGAAGGCTGCCTCCCCTTCGGCTTCGGTATAGTTGATTTGCATGTGGTCAAGGATCCTGCGCATGAAGTCCTGCGTATCCTCCCAGGACTTGGGGTCGCCAATATACTTTTCTTTGTTCTTGGGATCCCACTTGCTGAAGCGGTAGCTCACATCATCGTCCAGGCCCAAGGTCTTGAGCATGAACATGGCAAGGTCGAGGCAGCCGCGGAATTCATCCTCCACCTGCTCCGGCGCGCAGGCCAGGGGGCCTTCGGAGATGGTGAACTGCCGAACGCGGATGAGCCCGTGCATTTCGCCGGAAGATTCGTTGCGGAACAGCGTGCTCGTTTCTGCCAGGCGCATGGGCAGATCGCGATAGGAGCGGGTCTTGTTAAGGTACACCTGGAACTGGAAAGGGCAGGTCATGGGACGTAAGGCAAAGACTTCGCCTTCCGCCTCCGGGTCGCCCATGATGAACATGCCTTCCCTGTAGTGATCCCAGTGGCCAGAGATTTTGTACAGGTCGCGCTTGGCCATCAGCGGCGTTTTGGAGAGGATATAGCCGCGGCGCTGCTCCTCATCTTCCACAAAGCGCTGCAGAAGCTGGATCACACGTGTGCCCTTGGGAAGCAGAATGGGCAGGCCCTGGCCGATATAATCCACGGTGGTAAAATACTCCAGCTCCCGGCCCAATTTGTTGTGGTCGCGCTTGCGGGCCTCCTCCTGCTGGGCGACGTAGGCGTCCAGGGATTCCTTGCTGTCAAAGGCCGTGCCATAAATGCGCTGGAGCATCTTGTTCTTTTCATTGCCGCGCCAGTAGGCCCCGGCCACCTGCAAAAGCTTGATGGCTTTCACCTTCCCGGTAGAGGGCAGGTGCGGACCGGCGCACAGGTCCACAAAATCTCCCTGGCGGTAGAAGGAGATCACCGCGTCTTCCGGCAGGTCGCGGATGAGCTCCACTTTGTAGGGCTCGTTCCGGCTTTCCATCAGAGCAATGGCTTCCGACCTGGGCAGTTCAAACCTTTCCAGCCGGTCGTTCTTTTTAATGATGTGCGCCATCTCTTTTTCCAGATGGGCAAGGTCTTCCGGGGAAAAGGGCTCATCTACATCAAAGTCATAGTAAAAGCCGCTGTCGATGGCTGGGCCGATGGCCAGTTTGGCCTTGGGGAAAAGGCTTTTCACCGCCTGCGCCATGATGTGGGAGGCGGTATGACGAAAGACGCGGCGGCCTTCCTCGTCCTGGAAAGTCAAAATTTGAAGATCGCAGTCTTCATTAATGGGCTGCCACAGCTCGATGGTCTTTTCGCCGTTTATTCTTGCTGCCAGCGCGTTCTTTTTAAGGTCCTGGCTTAATTGTCCCGCTACGTCCAGCGCCGTAACTCCCTTGTCAAACTCCCGGACGTTTCCCTGCAGAGTAAGCTTCATATAAAACGCCTTCCTTTCTTTTGCATGAAGGGCCGCGGGCATAAAAAAATCCGCCCCGATGCCGGGACGGATGAATATCCGCGGTTCCACCCTGCTTGCAAAACCTCTCGTGCGGCGCTGTATCGCGCGCCCCGCGCCATGGTCGAAGGATGGTATCCCGCCGCATCTGCCGAAAGGCGCTTTCAGCCGTGACGCCTATTCTCTGATCGGTGACTTGCGTGAGCGTGTCCCTTGTCATCCCGTGGATTAGAAGTAGTATATGCCCGGGCGACGCGCATGTCAATAGCTCTTTCCAAAATTGTTCATTTCCTGTTTTTTCTTCGCATAAAGGCGCGATAGAGCCGGAAACGGGCCTTTTTGAGCTTCCCAATGGGCGCGTACAGCGCGTAGAACGTCTCCCGGGCTACGGCCACGTCCCCATCCTGTACGGGGTGTCGGCTGTACTGGCTCAAGCATAGGGATTCGGCCATGGGCAGCAGGGGATGGGGGTATTTGCTTTGCACGTCCAGCCTGGCGGCGTGGGCCAGGGGCGATTCGGCAAGGCCGGGCGGGTCCCTGTTCAGCCGCAGGATATCGTATACGCCGCCAATATAAGCGTTCATGGCATCCCTTTCATCCTTGGCTCTACGCGCCCGGGCGGCGGGCGTGGTCATGCGCAGCCTCAAATAGATCATCGCGGCCAGGACTAGCAGGATCAGCAGCAGCCACCAGAAGATGGGCGGCTTGGGCGGCTGATCGGGCGACTGATTCTCGGGCGGCGGCTGGATGGAAGGCACGGGCGTAGGGGTGGAGGTCTGTTGAGGCGTAGGGGTAGGCGTAGGCGCCTGCGGCGCGGGGGTGGGCGTCTGTTCGGGATTGACGCTGGGGGAGGGGGAGGGCGACGGTTCCGACTCCGGCGGCGGCGGGCTTTCCTCCGGCGGGCTCTGCTGCTGCTGGGGCGGCGTGGCGTCAAAAGGCAGCCAGCCAAATCCAGAGAAGTAGACTTCCGTCCAGGCATGGGCGTTGCGCCCGGTGATACGGGCGATACCGTCGGCCCCGGGTTCGGCCAGGAAGCCTTCCACATACCTTGCCGGGAGCCCTGCCATGCGGCACAGCACCGTCATGGCGGAGGCGAAATACGTGCAGTAACCCTCCTTGCCCTTAAATAGGAAGTAGGTTACAAAGTCCACATTGGGAGGCGGCGCGGCGGCATCCAGGGTATAACGGAAGTACCGGGTAAGGTAGGTCTTGATGGCCAGCGCCTTGTCATAGGGAGTATTGTAGTTTTGCGTGATGTTTGCTGCCAGCTCGAATACCGGCTGCTCCAGGTGGTTGGGCAGGGCGGTATATGTTCCCGAGATGTTGGCATAGGCGTCATCCGGTGTATCCTTGCAGGCATCCACCAGTGTCCCGACGCCCGGATCCCCGCCCTGAAGGAGCGGAGCCTTTACGGTGTACATATCCCCTGGAACAAGGTCCCTTGTGATAAACAGTTCCGATGCGTTGTTGAAGTAGACCACCATGCCGCTCCCATGGGCCAAGTCGCGCACCCTTTGGGGCGTAAAGATGGTAGAAGCGCTGGGGGCTTCCATAGTGACAGAGACCGTCTGTGCCTCCATGAGCGAGGTACCTTGGAGCAGCTGCGCCGCGGGCAGGTTCACATTGAAAAAGCTGTCCCGGAGGGAGCGCCAGCGGGGGGAAATGTATAGATACCTCCGGCCGCCGGTGGTATCCCGCCAGATGCGCCCGGTGTACTCATCCTTGATGACGCCCCGGAGCAGCACGTTTTTGGGCGTCTTGACCGTCATCGCCAGCTGGTCGCTGGGGGTCACAGGGCCGCCCAACTGCTGCTGCCCTTCGGGATAATATCCTTCCGAAGCCAGGGAGAACACGTTCCGGGGCTCGGTGAAGAACAGGTAGTCGTAAATGGCCTGGCGGGTATCCTGTGCCACCTTTTCCAGCGTTGGGGACGCCACGCGGCCCACGGGGAGCAGCAGGAAGGAAAGGGCCACCGCAATCACGGCGATAGGGACCACTCGCCTTGCGGGCAGATCCTCATGGATGTTCCTGGAATACAGAACCACAAGCGCGATCATGGCGGGCAGGCTGTAGATGAGCAGGTCTTGCCTCCCGGCGAACCAGACGCTCATCAATACGATCAAAAGGATACCCAGCACCGGATAGAACCCCGCCCCGCGCATGCATAAGAAATAGGAAAGCACCGCAAAGACCGCGGCCAGTAAGAGAGCCGCCTGCATGGCAAAGATGGGCAGCGCATCCGGCTGCCCGGACAGCTTCAAAAACAGGGATTTGCCTACCTGCACAGCGGAGGAGATCACGTAGCCCCCGCCGGGGGATAAAAGCGCCTCCGCAGCTTGCCAGATCACAAACCCCGCCAGCACGAACCATCTGAGCCGGCGTTCCAGGTTAAGAAGCGAAAATACAAGCGTCACCGCAAAGCACAAGAGGATGGCGGCGGGCCAATACTTGTCCAGCGAAAGCACCAGCACAATGGGCAGCGTAAGCCCCACGCATAAAAGGAGGGACAGCCCGGCGCGGGAAAATATCTCGCCAACTTTTTCGTTCTTTAATTTCATTTTCATATTCATTTCTCGCGGCCCTCCTTTCTCACTTTGTGCTAGTCATAGAAGTAAAGAGATGATTTTGTCTAGTTATATAAAGCAAAGGAATCATTTTTTATGAATGTAGCCTCCGAAGGTCCAGGGCGATCGGAAAGCCCTGGTCGCGCCCGCAGGCGCGAAACCCTCTATCCCTCACTCGGCGTCACATAGCATACCTCAATGGTGTTCTGCTGCAGCCGGCTCACCAGAGGCAATATCGCCGGAGCTTCCGGCGTGAAGGTGGCAAGATACAGCCGCACATACGGCCCCATTCTCCGTATCCTGATGATCATATCCACCACCGTGGAATTAAGCCGGGAGGTAATGATCACCGTGGCCCCGGTTCGCCGCATGCGCCTTGTCTCCAAAAGCAATACGCGTTCAACCCGCTCCGTCTGGGAAAAGTCAAGCCGCGCCAGTTCCTCCAATAAAGCCGGCGCACCCATGCTCTTGTCGAACTCTATGGGTCTAGTGCCAAGCAGTGGCAGCCGCACAGGGTGATCCACCCGCATCTGACGCATCACCACCGAGGCGGCGGTTTCGCACAGCGCGTCCTGCAAAAAGGCCTTGTCCTGGGGCCGGGGCTGCGCGGGCAGGGAAGGCGGGGCGCAATCCAGCAGCACCAGCGCATCGGGCATCGCGGGCTCCTCAAAGCGGCGAACCATTAGTTCCCGCTTGCGCATGCTCAGTTTCCAGTGGATCTTTTTTAAAGGGTCACCTGGCTGGTAGGACCGCACATCGGCAGGGCTGGTGGGATCTTCCCTGGCCTTGGACAATGTCTCCATCCCGGTATCCCCAGGGCTGAACTGCAAGGTCTCCACCTCAAAGGGGAGCGGCAGCACCATCAGGTCTTCGGGCGGCTCGTCGGGCAGGCGGTGGCTGGAAAAGAATCCGAAAACATCCTCCACTATATAGCTTGTGACCCCGGGGGTGAATACGCCCACATGGTTGGTCACAAACCGATAGCTTAAGCGCTGGGTCTTGTGCCCGGCAAAAGGAAGCCGCGTCTTGATGGGTGGCTCCCCGGGCGCGGCGCATACCGTGATGGTGATGGGGGCGATGGGTAAAAAGCCCTGGTACTTTACCGCGATCTCCAGCGTCACCGCATCGCCCCTTTGCACCCGGCGGCTGGAAAGGGTATGGGCCACGCTGGCCGAGCGGCTGGCCAGAAATACGCTGACCAATGCCAAAAGGCCCATTACCGTCATTAAAACGGCAAAGAGCAGGTAAATCTTGCTGCCTGTGGACAGTGCCGCCAGCAGGCAGGACAATAACATCACCAAAAGGGTGACAAGGCGGGATCTCATGGCAGCTTCACGGGCACCGGCACGTTTTCCATGATGGTGAGCAGCACACGTTCCGGGGTAATGGCTTTCATCCTTGCCTCCGGGTTCAAAATAAGCCGGTGGGAAAGCACGGGCAATGCCATGTGCTGCACATCCTCCGGGAGGATGAAGTCACGGCCGTCCAAGAGAGCGCAGGCCTGGGCCGCGCGGATGAGCGCGATGCCGCCCCGGGGCGAGCTGCCCAATTGCAGGGAGGGATGGCTGCGCGTTTGCGCCATGATGGTGGCCACATAGCTGCGCACTTCCCTGGAGCAATAGATGGTGCCTACCATCTCCTGCAGTTCCACCACTTCCTGGGCGGTGCAAACAGTTTCCAGCGATACAAGCGGCGTCGTCTGGCCGCTGTAGCGCTCCAATACGTCCATTTCTTCCTCGATGGAAGGGTACCCGATGGAGATGCGAAGGAAAAACCGGTCCATCTGCGCTTCCGG
>JAEWAH010000015.1 GCA_023391725.1 Bacillota bacterium
CATCCGCCAGAAGTACATGGCGTCCTCCGCCAGGATATCACCATCCAGCACCCACTCCGCCGTGGTTGCACCGGACCCATTCTTCAGCGTGATCCTGTCGATGCGCCCCTGGTGAATCACCGGCTGCTCGATAGCGCGCAGGGCGCTGACTTCCGTGGAAAACAGCTCGACCATGTCAGCCGAAGCCAGATAAAGCCCAGGATCGCCTTTAAGCTCCAAATAATTATAGTTATCCTCCAGGGTCTTGTCCCCTAAAAAAAAGACGGCGCGTTCCCCGGTGGTGTAAGTGACATCCACAGAAACCTGCGGAGTGTCCAGGCCAAAATCCTTGCGGTGGGGCTCCCATTCTTCCCGCTTTTCTGACACCGTATCCACCGCCTCTATAATAGAGCAGGCGGTGAGCAGTTCCCCTTCAATGCGCGGATCCATTTCAAAATCCGGCTGGCCTTCGGGGGTCAGCTTCCCGTTATCCCCCTGCAGCACAAAACTGCCCCCGTCCTTCAGGCTCACGCTGATGCGGGCAATTTGTGTTTTCTCCCGGGAGAAAAGCGTGCGATAGGGAATGGCGCTTTCCGTCCCGGAATCTTGCGAGCCCTTGGATCCGGCCAGGTACCAAAACCCCAGCCCCACGGCCAGCGCGGCAACCAGTAGAATGAGGGACACGCCCCTGGAAGGGCCGCGCAACCGTCTGTACTTTTTCGGGGGCTTTTGCATGAATTCTCCTTTTCGATTTCTTTATCTGTGGCGGCGGGGCATCAGCACAAAGATGGCCAGCACCAATACCGCCAGGGGAAGACCGGCCGCCGTCACGGTGCCCGCCCCCAGTACGCTGGGGGATAAGGCGGGCCGCACGGAGGGCTTCAAAACGATGTCCAGGGAAATGTGCTCCTGGCCCAGCAGATATTCGCAGATGCGCAGCATAAGCTCCAGGTTGTGGTTGCTGGTGATGGAATACATTTGACTGTTGGTGATCAGCTGGCTGCTGCCCAGCATAAAGGCCCTTGAAAGCGTTCCATCCGCTTGGGTCCGCTGGCTCAAAAGCGCCACGGAGAAGGGGCCGATGGGATCGCCCTCCTGCTGATCATACCCCTGGGAAGAATCATTCTTCAAATATGCCTGATAGCCGCTGGCCAGCACCGGGGACACCGTAAGGCCCACGTCTGTTGTCTCCGGCGTTTCAAAGGCCCGGGCCCCGGGGATCACCAACTGATCCAGCCCCGTGGAGAGCAGGGATGCCGTGGGCGGGGTGGAAAGCATGTAGGGGATCAAGAACGCCTGCGAGTCGTAATAGGTGTTGGGCTCCTCGGTGGACGATACAACCACGCCACTTAAGGGCTTCATGCCATAGGATCGCAGAAGCGCCGTGTAATTGGGCATTTGTGAGAGATCATCGGTAAAATCGCAGGTGAAGAAGATGGCTCCCCCCGCCTTGGCAAAGGATGTGATAGCATCCAGTTCGCTCGGGCGCAGGTCCTCCGTGGGAGAGAGGATCATGAGGAGTGCGCCGGGGGTAAGGGTATCCCCATTGCGCAGGTTGACGGTGCGGACATTATAGTTGTTGCTTGTCAGCACGTCCTTGAGGGTGGAGACGTCATCCCCGGTTAATTCGTTATTGCCGCTCAGGAGCATGATCTCCGGTATCTCGTCCCGGGTCACGTATAAAAGCGCCTCGGTGATCTGCTTTTCGTAGGCCAATTCTACCTCATAATCGCCCACCTCCAGGCTGTAGCCAAGGCTGTAGAAGCTTTCAGGGGAAAGTATCTTGTAGCGGCCCGTTTTCTCGCAATTCACAATGAGGCTGTCGGCGGTGAGAGAAGTTTCCGTACTCCCTTTGAATTTGCTCAGAAGGCCCGGATTCTTGTTCAGTTCCAGCATCTCATAGGTAATGAGGCCGCTGCTGGCCTGGTAGCGGTTAAGCAGTTCCATAAGTGACCTGTCCTCCTGCCCAGCGATGTACAAGGCATAGATGTGAACGGGATAGGGAAGGGCATTCACCACGCTGCGGGTAACCTCGCTTTGGGTGGAAAGGCCGTTGAAGGAATAGTCCCTCCGCCAGCCATACTTATTTTCCATCAGGTCCGTCCCAAGGCTTACAAGCACCGCGACGGCGATAAGCAGCGCCATAGCCAGCACGGAAAAACCGCCGTAGCGCCATTTGGGGTTCTTCAAATTCTTTAAAAAGCCTTTTTTCATGCTCAGCCCTCCCGATAGCGGCGCGCGTCCAGCATGCGCACCGCCGCCGTCAGGAAGACGGCGCAGAAGGCCACGTAATACACGATGCTGGCAAAGGACAATTGGCCCAGCAAAAAGGGCTCATACCTGGCGTACAGCCCCAAAAAGCGCAGCACGTCGGGCAATACCGGGAGGTTCACGGCCGAGGCCATCATATCCAGTGCCCATAAGGCAAGGTTTACGCCGAAGGCCGCAATGGCCGCCGTGACCTGGCTTTTCGCGCAGCCAGAGATGAACAGGTCAAGCGCCAGAAAGGCGCACCCCTGCAAGATGAAGCCCAGGTATCCCACCATCAATTCCCCGGGGTATACCTTCCCGAACAGCGCCACGATCAGCACATAGAAGAAGGTCAAAAGCACCGTGGCCACGAGTACCGCCACCGCGGCCATATATTTTCCCAGCACCACCCCCCACAGGGACACCGGGGATGTAAGCAACAATTGATCAGTTTTTAGCCTTCGCTCCTCCGCCATCAGGCGCATGGTGAGAACGGGTGACAAAAGCAGCCACAAAAACGTGATCTGGCTGAGCAGCAGCAGCACGCTGCTTTCCAGGGCCATCACGTTTTGCGAATAGAACATCATCCCGGAAAGGGACAGGAACACGCCCATGAACACATAGCCCACCGGCGTTGAAAAATAGCTTTGGATTTCCCGCTTCCAAATGGCGCTCATGGACTCAGTCCTTTTCCTCCGGCGCTTCCGCCCGGCTGGTTGCCTGCAGGAAAATATCCTCCAGGGTGTTATACAAGGGGTTCAGGCGCAAAATGGGCGCCTGCAGCCCGCTCAAAAGCGTAAACAGTTTCTCCTCGGGATGCGCATCCCGGCGGCAATCCAAAATGGCTTCGGTAATGTCCGCATCCGGGGTGGGCAGTACTTCCACCCGCGCAACGCAATCCAGGCCGCTTAACGCGGGGAGCAATTGTTTCTCCTTCAGGCGGATGGATACCCGCAGGCGGAC
>JAEWAH010000019.1 GCA_023391725.1 Bacillota bacterium
TGCGTGATGCGGATGATTTCATATCCGGAAGCGGCGGCCTGGGTTTTCATCAGCAGAAATATCGAGTATGCGCCTATGCAGGCGGTGATGGTTGCCCCAAGCTGCATGAAGGCGCGGGGACGAGGGAACTTATTGGCCAAGGTCACATAGGCCCAGGCCGAAAGCATGCCCAGCGCGTACACATCCAGGAACGCCGGAAGCTGGTTTACGTACATGCTGGTGTCCTTAACGTATACCTGGACCAGCCCCCGGTAGCAGAACGCGGCCTCCATCATCAGGGTTACGGTGAGCAGTGACTTTTTTACAAAGGCCCGGGCCAGCAGGGGAAAAATCAGATATGCCTGGACTTCCACCCCCAGTGTCCACAGCGCACCGTTCAAATGCGTGCCCACATAGCTTAGCGGGGTCAGTGTGTGGGTAAAGGTCAGATGCGTGATCAGATCCTGCCACATGGCCCCGGCGGAGCCATATTTCCCCTGGGGGAGCGCTTCAAACAGCAGGACGATCAATATGCAAAAATAATAAGAAGGCACGATGCGCCCGACCCTCTTGATGTAGAACTCTTTTGCGGAAGGGAGCGCTCCACCCTCCACCTTTTGCCTAGCATAAGGCAGGAACAATAAAAATCCGCTGAGCAGGATCAGCCCGTCCACAAAGATATACCCGCTGCGCACCACTACGTCCAGCCGCCCCAGCCCAAAGGGAAGCGCAGGCGTCAGCCAGCTTTGCTGCCAGACATGAAACAGCGCCACCGCCAGTACGCAAAGCGTTCGCACCCCGTCCAGCACGCCTACATAACGGGTGCTGACCAGGGGCTCCATCCGCAAGCTCAATCGTCGCACTGCTGCGCTGCGCTGGCATTGCTCATTTCGCTTGTTTCCTTCGCCTCGCTTCATCCGCCGCTGGCGGCGCTCGGCTCCGGAACCCCCGGACCCCCGCCAAAGGGATAAGATCCCTTTGGAATCCTTATGCTTTGGGGATATGAGGTTTTTCGGCTTATACACCCGTGCACCAGGCTCCCTTGGCTTTTGTAAGGGTATCATGTATCAGGATATACGCGATAAAGCGAGATGGAGCGGGATGAACGCGTAACAGGCGGGTGCAGCTGTGCGCCCCTACGGTCCCTCATGTGGTTGGGCGGCTAGATTTCTATTCCACCTTTGTCAGCTTGTACACCGTGTTTCTGCCATCCCGGATATCCCGTAGCGATAGGGACTTGTCATTCACCGCGCTCACCTTGTGAGTCAGCGTCAGCCGATCCGGAGTCACGCCCGTGAACATGGCGTACACGTCCACGCTGAAGAACAGCTCCTCCCCGTCGATGACGCAGGTGCCGTTGTCACGGAACTCCATCTTGATCCCGTTCTTTGTCTCCCACTTGCCCAGCACCTGGTAGCAGCTGCGATCAAGGCGCTTGGAAGTCACATCCTTGTAATCCGGAATGTTGCGGTAGTAGACCAGCGCCTCATAGGGCTTGCCTTGGGCATACAGATCATTGGCATAGGTATAGTTGGCCTGGTTGTACATATCCCCCAGCTTCTCGTATTTGCTCGGCAGGTCTGTAAGCTCCACCTTGGAGAGCATGTCCACCACGGCCTTGTAATCCTTTAGATCCATGTCGGCTTGCGCCTTTTCCATTACATCCGAATAATAGGCGTCAAAGGCGGCCTCGCTTTGCTGCGCCGCGTCCTGATATCCTCCGACCTCCTGAAACAGCCGGCCGGCCAATGCCAGCTCGCCTTTGTCCCGGGCGGCGGCGGCCAGCGCATAACCGCATTTTTGAAAGAGCGTCTGGGCGTCCTCGTACTTACCCAGGCTCTTGAACAGCGTGGCGGCTTTTTCGGTTTCTCCGGCATTCATCAGCGCAACCGCCTGGGCATACTTGCAGGCGCTGATCTGGCTCCGGGCGTCCTTGAAGCTGCCCAGGGTGCTAAGAAGCGTTACCGCCTGATCGTATTCGCCGCTTTCCTTGTGGGTCATGGCCAATTGATACTTGGCTTCCTTGATTTTCTCCGCCGAGTCACTGTATCCGTTAAGCGCCGTATACTGGTCGATGGCGGCAACGTAATCCCCGCCGGCTAAAATCTCCCCGGCCCTCAAATACAGCGCGTCCTTGATGCGCTCGGCGCTGTCGGAATAGTCTTTCAGCTCCGTATACAGCGCAATGGCCTCATCATATTCCTTGGTCGCCATGAACCCGGAGGCCTGCTTGTATTTGACCGCCTTCACCTGTTCGGGCACGTCCTTGTAATCAGAAATCTTGGCAAAGGCATCCAGGGCTTCCTGGAACTTGTTCGCCTTGACCAGGTCCAGCGTTGGCAGGTAGAGGGCCTCATCCGCCTGGGACCTGGCATCCTGATAGTTGGGGATCTGCAAAAACAGCTCCCGGGCTCGTGAATATTCCTTGTTTTTCAGGTAATCCGCGGCAATATGGTAGATGCACTCTGAGGCCAGCTCCCGGGAATCCAGATGCCCCTGGATCTTCAAAAACATTTCTGCCGCCTTGGAATAGTTGCCTTTGCCCATTTCCTGCTTGGCCGGCTCATAGATGCACTCCGCAGCCCGGGTAACGGCATCCCTGTAGCTGCCAGCCTTCAGGTATAGTTCGCCCGCGGCCGCGAAGTCCCCGGCGGACTGCAATTGCTGGCCGCGCATGTACCAGGCTTCCTGCAGCTTCTGGCCTACGTCCTGAAAATCGGGGATCTGGCTGAGCAGATTGATGGCGTCCTCATACTGCCCGGCATCCAGGGCGATGATCCCCGGCTCGTACAAACATTGCGCCGCCATTTTCTGGGCGTTGGGATAGTCGCTCAGCTTCAGGAAAATTTCACGGGCGGCTTGGTAATCCCCCTGGCTTTTCAGCTGGGAAGCCTGCCGAAAGACCGCCTCCTGGCTGCGTACCCGGGCGTCGGAATAATCCGGGATCTCGCCGTAGAGCGCGGCGGCCTGCGTATATTCTCCGGCGGCCAGGAGCTTTCCGGCCCGGAGATACCGGGCTTCCTTGGCCTTCACCGCGGAGTCCTCGTAATCACCCAGCCCTTCGAACAGCCCTTGGGCGCGGACTAGCGATGCATCCGTGGCGGTCTCCAGTTCCTCTAAGGCCTGGCGGTAATCGCTTTGCTTTACCATATCGTCGGCGTCCAAATAACCGGGCATCTGGCTGAAGGCCGTCTTAGCCTGATCATACAGCCCCCGCTCCAGCTGCTGGGTCGCACGGATGTAACGATAATAGGGGATGCCATAAAAGTAAACGCCATAGGCCAAGGCGCACCCAAATACCACCGACGCGGTGGCAATGATGGTCCGGCGGCGGCGCGTCTTTTTCCGCAACAAGCGCTGCTCCCGCTCGTACTGCTGCTGGGAGGCCTCCTGCCGGGCTTTGCGGGCAATACTGTCCAGCTCCTGCTCACGCTGGCTCACCATCTCCTCGATCGTGATCTGGTTGTATTGCTCGAAGATCGCCAGCTTTTCCCGCTGACAGCGGCGGCAGAAGCTCTCGCTGGCAGCGTTGGCCCGGCCGCATACGCACACCCATACCGCACCCTGATCCTGGGGGTAACCTATCGCGTCGGGCCCGGCTACGAACCTGAGCATCTCCAGGCGGCGGCTCATGGGCAGGGTGTTGGGCGTATATTCCGCCAGGTGTGCGTTGCCCCGCCGCCAGATGGTGGCGTCGTCGAACCATACCTTTTCGATCACCAGTTCCATACCCGCGGCCTGTGCGCCGCCTTCCATGGCAATGCCGATCTCGAAGGCGGATTTGTGCGCGCCGCCCACACCCTGCACCCGCTCCACCTGGCGGCTCATGATGCCGCCCTCGGCGTCATAGCCGGCCAGGGTCACCTGCAGGCTTACCACGTCCTTGTCCGACAGGTTGTACAGCGTCAGCCTGCACAAGTCGTCATCCTGGACGGGCAGATCATATTGCCACAATTCCACCGGGCAGGTCAGGTCGATCTTCATGCTTCGCTTTCCCTCCACATCGCACAAAGCAGGCATCCATTGCTTTGTTTACCAGGAGTACAAAAACAGCTCCGAAAGGCTTGTATCCACAAAAATCATCTGCAGCGTCACCGTGCCGATGTCCTTAATCCCTTCCACAGGGAAAGAGTAGTGCAGCGTGACGGTGGAATCCTGATATTCGGCCACGCCGAAGGGAGGCGTCTCCCCATCCCCGTAGAGCACCTCGCGGCCATCCGTAAGCTCACCCTCACCATGGCGGAAGCGATTAAGCACGCTTACCATGGAGTCGCCCACCATCACCGCCCGGGGGCCTTCCAGGCCACGCTGGGAAAGGGCCAGGTTGTCCACATGCTCAAAGACCTTATCGGATGTGTACAGGAAGGTGATCTCCGCCTGGGGCCATTGCAGGATGCGCAGCCATTCCCCACCGTCATCCTCAAGCCATGTTTCTGCCTCATACCCGCCCAAGACCGCGATGGCGCTCTCCGGGCTGAGGCTCAAAAAGTCCATGCCGGAAAACAGCAGGTCCTCCCGGTCAAAAGGATCAAGGTCTGTACCGACGCTGCTTTGGGGATAGGCGAAATAGGAATCCGCTGCCTTGACCTCACGGACGCTTTGAAGGCTTTCCTCAAGAGCATCCGCCGTGATGGAGGCGGAAAGGCCGTACGCCCGGATTGTGGTGATGTAGCCCCCCGACAGAATGTAGGAAAGCCCGCAGTCGGTATAGCTGCCGTCTTTCTTCTGCTCTTGCACTGCGTACTGCACCTGGGTGAGGGCCTGTCCGTCCCGCTGGACCCAGCCCCAGTTCGCGCTTTTCGGCATGTCCTCCCAAAGGTAGAGCGCAGCAAAATCTTCGTTGCCGGTAAGGGAGGGATTTTCGTTGGCGTAAGCGGATAGGAGCATCTGCTCCGTGGCATAGGGCGGGATTTCCCGGGGGCAGGGCGTATCTTCATTGGTGACCACGATGGCATTTAAGACGCTTGCGTCTGTCAATTGTGGGGTATCAAGGTAGAGGGTGGCAAAGTCGTACACGACCTCATAGCCATCCTCGGTAAGCTTTCCACTCGGGTCTTCCCCCTTGATCGGCTGCGAGGATCGAGCCTGGGCAAGCATGCTGCCCGCCCACTCGGTAAGTTCCGCAAAGGTAAGACCCGTGGGGGCAGCCTCCTGAGCCCCGGCCGGGGTGGCAGGGAGGAAGAGGACCGTAAGTAAAAGCATGAGGGCAAGGCCCCTGTTCATATAATGCATAGCCGCTCCTTCCTGCGGTTGACGCAGGATATTATTGGGCGGCAGGGCCGCCATTATGGTATGCCGGGAGTATGAAATCCCTAGACGTTACCTATTCTATTTTAACCCAACAGGGGCTGTATGTATAGCCTGTTTTGTAAAAAGAGCACATCTTTGGAACAGGCGAAGGGGAATTAAAAAGAAAAGGGGGAGGGCGCGCGTTTTTCGCTATTGGAGATTCCTTAGCCATTCATTAGAATTTGCTAGGGCGGTTGACAGAAAGAGGAAGCCTGCATATAATTACGTTGAACAATAGATCAATGAACAATTGTTCAATAAACGATGAAATTGAGGGTTGCTGCCATGGGCTTCAAGGTGAATATCATCGGCGCAGGGTTGGCGGGTCTGAGCGCGGGCATTTGCTTGCAGGAAAAGCAGATACAGACAGAGATCTTTGAGCTGGCGCCCTGGGCCGGGGGCATGTGCACGGCCTGGGAGCGGGATGGATACAGGTTCGACGGCTGCATCCACTGGATGGTGGGGACAAGGCCAGGAGATCCTATCTACCAGCTGTACCGTGAGGTCGGCGCACTGGAGGAGTCTACTCAGATTTACAACGCAAGCTTCATACAAATGGAACTGAACGGCGTGATGTACGACATCCCCCTGGAAGTTACTAGTTTCAAAGCGTTTTTAATGAAGCTTGCCCACGGTGATGAAGATAAGATTGAAGCCTTCATTAAGGATATCCAGGCCATGATGCGCTCGCAGCTTCCGCTGGGCATGCCCGAGAACATTCAGGAGGCCGCTGGTATGGCGCTTCACAGCCGGGGCTTCCTGATGCTTGCCAAACGGCACGGCGGAAAAACCGTGGCGGAGTATCTGGATGGCTTCAAGAGCGATACGATCCGGCAGCTGCTTTTAAGGCTCATGCCTTCCAAATTTTCCGCGATGGGCCTGATCATGATGCTGGGTACGCGCATGAGCGGCAACGCCGGCTACCCACTAGGCGGCGCGCTGGAAGTCACGCAGCGCATGGTCAATAAGTATAAGGCCTTGGGCGGGAAGCTCAACTTCAATTCCCGGGTGGATGAGATCGTGGTGGAAAACGGCACGGCAAAGGGCGTGCGTGTAAAAGGCAAGCTCTACCCGGCTGATTGTGTGCTCGCCGCCTGCGACGCTTATGACACGCTGAAGCATATGCTGGGCGGGAAATACCCCCATCCGCAGCTGGATGATATGCTCAGGGATGCGCCGCTGTTCGACCCGCTGGCGCTTGTATCATTCGGCCTTGATAAGCGCTTTGATATTCCCTTTTCGGTCACCTACGAATGCCCCGAAGGGATCGAAGTCGCTCCCGGCAAAAAGGCCCATTCTCTGAGCCTGCGGCCCTTCGACTTTGACCCGGCCGCCGCGCCAAAGGGCAAAAGCTCCGTCATGGTCCTGCTGGGCGCGCCTCTTGACTATTGGCAAAACCTGCGGCATGATAACATGGAGGAATACAAGAAGCAAAAACAGCGTCTGGCCGACGATGTCGCGCAGGCTCTTGAAAAGCGCATCCCCGGCTTCAAAACCGCAATCTGCGTGACGGACGTTTCCACCCCCGCCACCTATGTGCATTTGACCAACGTCTACCGGGGTTCCTATGAGGGTTTTGCCCCCATTCCTTCCTTGATGACGCGCACTATCCAAAAGACGATTCCCGGCCTTAAAAAATTGTATCTGTGCGGCCAGTGGACCATGGCGGGCGGAGGGATTTGCACCGCTGTCCATGATGGGAAAAGCATCGCAAACAAGATCGCAAAGGAATCAAAATAAGAATGCAGCCCAAAAACAAACGGGAAAAGCAGCGCCAGGAGCGCCGCCAGCAAATCCTCGAATGCAGTCTGGACATGATCATCAGCCGTGGTTTTGATGCAATGAAGATCCGCGATATCGCGGGCAGGCTGGGCATCAGTGTCGGCCTATTCTTCAATTACTTCCAGTCCAAGGAGCAGGTGTACGAGGAGCTGGTCAAGATCGGCCTGTCAGGACCGGCCCACGTTCTGGGGATGAATGTGGAGGGCATTGAGCCTATCGCGCTGTTTGAGCAGATGACGCAGACCGTTTTTGATTCGCTGAAGGAGGACACCATCACCGGGAAGATGTTTTTGCTCATGACCCAGACGATGCGCTGGGACGCGGCGCCCCAAAGCGTAAAAGAGCTGCTGGCGGGTTTCGACGTCATAAGTCCGCTTTTGTTGGTGATCCGCCGCGGCCAGGCGATGGGCCAGATACGGCCCGGCGATCCAGCCGCCCTTGCCATGGCTTATTGGGGCGCGGTGCAGGGGATCGCGGAGAGCTTCGCGATGTACACAGGCCTGCCGCTGCCCCATAGCGATTGGGTAGTGGATATCATCAGGGCGTAGGGTTTTTTTCTGGAAAAGAAGCGTGGGGCCGCCGGTGTGAAAAAGAGGTGCCCCGCGGGGGTG
>JAEWAH010000264.1 GCA_023391725.1 Bacillota bacterium
ATGATGGGCACGGTGCTGACCACGATGGTGGCATACTTCACCGCGTCGCTGGCGGCCCACACCACGTCCTGCTCAGACATATTGTCGTTGCCCATGCCGCCAAGAGACAGGATGATGATCTGCCTAAGCCACACGGGGATGGGCCACATATTGCTGTTATCCAGGTAGATCATGGGCCGCAAATAATTGTTCCAGTGGCCCACCGCGTAGAACAGCGAGAAGGTGGCGATGGAGGCCTTGCTCATAGGCAGCACGATGCGAACGAAGGACTGCAGCTCGTTGCAGCCGTCGATACGGCCGCTCTCCTCGATGCTTTCGGGAATGTTCTGGAAGAAGTTTTTCATTACGATCAAGTTATAGCTGGAGATAGCCACCGGGAGCCATACGGCCCAGTAGGTATTCTTCAAATGCAGCTGGTTGGCGGTAACGATAAAGTCCGGGATCAGCCCGGCAGAAAAGAGCATGAAGAATACCACGATGCGAAGCAGCCACTTGCGGCCCGGCAGTTCTTTCTTGCTTAACGCGTAGGCTGCGGTGGAGGTCATGGCGATGTTGATGAGGGTGCCGACCAAGGTGATCACAAAACTGTTGCCCAGGGACGTGAGCGTCTTTCCGGAGCGGAAGATCATTTGGTAGGCTTCCAGCGAGAAGGCAGTGAATTTTCCGTAGGCCATGCCGGTCAGGGAAAAGGAGCCTACCACACAGTAAATCAGCGGGACGACCATAATGAAGGCGAACAACCCCAAAAAAATATGGTTGAGCACGTCAAAGGTTTTTCCGGCCCGGGTCTGGTTGCGGGCGGTCGTGCTGCTCATCAGTACATGCCCTCCTCTCCCATGGCCTTGGCCAAGCGGTTGGTGCCCAGCACCAGGATGAGGCTCACCACCGAGCGAAACAGGCCCACCGTGGCACTGTAACTGAAGGGGCTGACCCCGGCGGGTACCTTGTTGCCCAAAATGCCCACGTCATAAATATATGTATCAAACACCATGCCCACTTCCCGGTTCAGACTGTTGACCATCAGGTAGATCTGGTCAAAGCCCGTTTCCAGAAAGGAGCCCATGCGCAGTATCAGCAAAATCACAATGGTGGATTTAATTGAAGGCAGTGTGATGTTCCATAACTGGCGGAACCGGCCGGCGCCGTCGATCACCGCGGCTTCGTAAAGCTGCTCATCCACCCCGGACAGGGCCGCCAGGTAGATGATGGTGCCCCAGCCGGCCTCTTTCCATATAAGCTCTATGATGTAGATGGGCGCGAACCATTGATGGTCGATGAGGAAACCAATCTGCTTCATGTCGCCTTGCTGCAGCAGGGAGTTTATAAGCCCCCGGGGCGCGGGGCCCAGGATCATCAGCACCAGGCTTGCGATCACCGCCCAGCTTAAAAAGTGAGGCAGGTACACCATGGATTGCAGCGTGCGCTTGTAGGAAAAATGCCGGATCTCATTGAGCAGCAGCGATAAAATCAGGGGAATGGGGAAATACAGTACGATGTTCCATACAGCCAGGGTAATGGTGTTTCGCAGGAGCATCCAGAAGTCCTTATGATTGAAAAACACGGTAAAATTCTTGTACCAAGGGGTGGCAAGGGGGCTTGCCCGGCCCAATATCTCCACTGCCGGACTGTATTTCAAAAATACGATCCTAAGCCCCAATAGCGGAAGGAACTTGAAAATCACATAGTAGGCGATGGTGGGGATCAGCATGATATACAGCCACTTGTGGCGCATGACCCGCCGGTACAGCCGCGTCACCGCACTGACGCCCGGGCGCTGACCCCCAATTTTGTTCCCTGCGGTCGTAAGCATCGATAGCACCCCTTTAAAATGGTGGCCTCATGGCTACAAAAGAAAAGACGGGATGGCATGAAGCTATGCACTCCATGCCATCCCGTTTTATCGGGTTATTGTGCGTTCACAGCTTCGATCAGATCATTGCCGCCCTGAGCCATCCAGTCGGCCACGGCCTTGTCAAAGCCTGCTTCATCGATCTGGCCCATGATGAACTGCACCCGGGCGTCAGAGATGTTGGTGGCGATGGAGGCGTCCAGGTTCAACTGGTCGGGGTTCAGCTTGCCAACGCTCAGGTCAGGCACCGCGACGGCTTCGTTGGCCACAAATTCAGAGGTAATCCTGTCCAACTCGGTCATGCCCTGGCCGTAATCGTGGTTCACCACGCGCCGGGGAACGATGGAGGCGAACACTTCGCTGGAACCGTCGGAGACGCGCAGCTTGCGCTGTTCGTCGCTGATGGAGATGGTGCCATCGGCGTTCTCGGTGTAGTGCACATCCTTCACGCCCACGGTGAGGAGCTTGTCGCCATCGCCCACGGTGAGGAGTTTATCCAGCACGTCCAGGATCTTTTTGACGGTCTCTTCGTCCTTGACAGCAGCCTTGGGGATCAGGAGGCCGCCCATGCCGCCGATGGACAGGGTGGAGTTGATGACCTGCTTGCCGCTGGGATCGGTCAAGAGATAGTTGCGGCCTATCTCGGCGGTGGGGGTGGTTTCAAAGAGCTTGTCATACTTGCCTCCGGGATGGCGGCCATTGGTGGCGGTGGTGAACATGGCGCCAGCCTTGCCTTCGCCAAGGGGCAGGTGCTTGTCGTTGCCCTTTACAAGAGCAAAGTCAGTGTTCATGTAGCCGTTGTCATACATGTCCTTGAAGAGCTTCAAGGTGTCCTTGTACTCTTTGAAGGTGAAGTAAGGCATGATCTTGCCGCTGGCATCCTTGCCCCAGCGGTTGGGCGCGCCCAGGGCCACGGCCAGGGTGTCAAAACCCGCATAGGTCAATTCCTTGTTGGCGTCGTCGATGTAGGCAAAGCCATAGGTGTCCTTCTGGCCGTTGCCATCCGGATCGCCCTCGGTGAAGGCCTTGGCCATGTTGTAGAATTCCTGGGCGGTGGTGGGGACGGAGAGGCCCAGCTTGGTAAGCCAGTCGTTGCGATACAGCATCGCCACACGGGCGCTGGAAACCAGGAACGGGAACAGGTAGTTGCGGCCGCCCACGGCGGTGACAGTCAGGGCGTAGGGTGTGGTCAATTCGTTTGCGAACAGTTCATGCTGGGGGATCAGGTCGGTCAGGTCCCAGAACACGCCGTCCTGGCAGTTGTCCAGGTAAGCGGTGTTCGTGGTCAGGCCGCTGGTGACCACCATGAGCATGGGCTGGTCGGCGGAAGCCATCACGGTGTTGTACTTCTGCACATAGTCACCCTGGGGCGCCCAGGTGATCTGCAGGTCGACGTTGCACAGCTTTTCAACGGCTTCCAGCACGGGGTTGCCTTCCTCACCCACGGTTCCTACCGGGGGCTGATCGGCGTAGAAGGGCGCCAGCATGGTGATGACCATGGGGGCTTCCTCCGCTACGGCGGGGGTGAAGGCCACGAGGGTTGCCATCATCATGACGGCCAGCAAAAGAGACAGGGTCTTGCGCATAGACATGTTTCCTCCTTTGGTTATGTAGTTTCGGACGGGTTGACGATAATGAAAGTATATCGGGGAAATCCTGGCCGTACAACCGCGAAACTCAAAACCGGATTGGCAATTTGCGAAATGGATGGTTTACAAAATCGCAACTGATATGCAAAATGCAAAATCTGCCGCTCTATTTGCCCGCGGTCTTTGCATCCTGTCACGGAATATGATATATTGAAAACAGGATCGATGGCCGGAGGAAAAGTGCATGCAGGAATTCCGTAAGCGCTTGCGCAAAAAAGTGTACAGGACGTTCTTACTGTCCTTCCTGCTTGTATTTGTATTGCCCGCTATTGCTCTGGTGGGCTTCATGGCCCACATGCTGGGCACCGTTGAAAAGGAACTGGAAACATCCAATCAGCTCATGCTGGAGCAAATGAAAAGCGGAGCGGACGGGCAGCTGTATTCCATCATGCACATGGGGGATACCCTGGTGGTAGACGACAAGGTGCTGTACTTTTCCGCCATTTCGGACCCGATGGACTACCTGAACAATATCACCGCCTTTCAAACGCTGCGCAGCCTCACCCAGGAGATGACGACGCTCCAGGTATCCAACGCCTTTATCGATAACGGCTATCTATTTTTATCCCGCAGCCAGAAAGTGATCTCCAATACCGTCATGGATTCAAAGGACCACTACCAGCGCCGCCTTTTTGAGGAGTTTTCTTCGTATGAGGAATGGATGGCCTATGTGAACGCGCCCAGGGACGGGTTCGTGCGCCGGGAAACGGAGGCGCTGAGGAATCCTCTGGCCTATGTACGCACCATCCTCCGGGGGGACAAGCCTGTGGTCACCGCTGTGCTGACGCTCCGCGAGGAGATGCTGGACCAGTATAAGAAGCTCGTCCGGGAAAAGCAGGGTATGGGCTTCACCATTCTGGATTCCCGTGGCAGCCTTCTTTATTCCACTTTGGATGAGGTGCCCTTCACGCCCGAAAACCGGATGCTTTCTCCCGGCGGCGGTTCTTTTACCGTGAACAGCTCCCAGGGCAAACTGCGCCTGTCCTTTATCCGCAGCGCCGATACGGGCTGCGTGTACGTGACCTCCATCCCCGAAAGCGTGTACTGGACGCGGCTGGACGCCATCCGCCAGGTGAGTATCCTTCTGGTGGCGTTGATCCTGGGCGTGGGCTTTTTCCTATCCTTTACGCTGGCCAAGCGGCAGTACCGGCCCATCAACGCGCTGCGCAGCTTTGTGGAGGGGAATCCCTCGGGGGAGGCGCAGGAGGCGGGGGATGATTTTACGTACCTCACCGAAATGATGCAGAGCATGAAAAGCAGCCGCCTGTCCATCAGCCAGCGGCTGAAGTCCTCCAACAGGAGCATGGAGCAGTACGTGCTGGAATCGCTGATGTGGGGCACGTATTCTTCTATCAAGGATGTGGAGGAACAGCTGCTGGCGTTGGACATCGCCTACGACAGCGATAATTTCCTTGTGGCTGGCTTCTGTATTGAAGGCTTTTCCGACAGCACGCTGCTTCCCGGGGACGGGGAGGACGATGCGCAGCTCATGCGCTTTGTGACCCGCAACGTGTTTTCGGAGCTGCTGGCTGTCTACAACGCCAGGCTCATCGAAGGAAACGGGTGGATCTACGCGCTTTTGAATCTCCCCGCCCAGGGAGACAACTGGCAGGAGAAATTGGAGGAAGCTGTGAGCAATGGCCGGCAGATCCTCCATGACAATTTTGATCTGGATCTGACCATCGTCCTAAGTCAAAGGGTCCAGGGCCTGAACAGGGTCCGTCAGGCCTATGTCTGGGCGCACGACGCTTTGGCGGCCCGGCAGCCGGGGGCGGAAGGGTTGATCGCTGCATGGCGCAAGGAAGGCGGGGAGCAGCCCCGGGATATGCTTAGCGGGGAATTGGAAGTAAGGGCC
>JAEWAH010000061.1 GCA_023391725.1 Bacillota bacterium
GTGCTAGACCCCATGTACGGGGTGAGCCGCACCTCGCTGCAAACCATATTGCTTACCGCCCGGTGTGACGTGGACGTAATCCACGAACGCCACGACGCGCTGTTTGGCGGCAGGCTCCCCGCCCCCAATGTGGAGACGCTGGGCGCGCTGCGCGGCGCGGTGCTGGAAAGCCATGCGGACATCGGCATCGCCACCGACGGGGACGCTGACCGTTTAGGAATCATCGACGATGCGGGCCGATTCATCCACCCCAATGAAATATTGGTGCTTTTGTATTACTACCTGCTTAAATACAAGCGCTGGCACGGCCCGGCGGTGCGCAACCTGGCCACCACCCATTTGCTGGACCGGGTGGCCGCTACCTTTGGGGAAAGCTGCTACGAGGTGCCGGTGGGCTTCAAGTACATCTCCGCCGCCATGGAAAAGTACAACGCCGTGATCGGCGGGGAGTCCTCCGGCGGGCTCACGGTGCGTGGGCACATCATGGGCAAGGACGGCATCCATGCCGCCACGCTGCTGGTGGAAATGATGGCCGTCACAGGCGAAAGGCTCAGCGTGCTTACCCAGAAGATGTATCAGGAGTTTGGCCAGGCCTATATGGCCGAGTACGATTGGCCCTTTGCTCCGGAAGACAAGGAGCGCCTCCTGCGTCTGTTGATGGAGGACAAAAAGCTTCCGGCCTTCCCTGGGGAGACAGTGAACGTTTCCTACCTGGACGGGGTAAAGGTGTACTTTAAAGATGGCTGGATCATCATCCGCTTCAGCGGCACGGAGCCCAGGCTTCGGGTGTTCTGCGAGATGCCAGACAAGGCAAGGGCGGAACAGATGTGCGCCGTCGCGGCGGAGTTTCTGGGGCTGAAAATGTGAGAGCTAACCCTGGACTTCTCTTTGAATAAGCGGCGCTTAAAAGCGGTGTCATTCTGAGGGAGGAACGACCGAAGAATCTTTGAGCCTTGAAGTCTTCAAAATTTAAGTGCGCAAGATCCTTCGCTGGGCTCAGGATGACATATCCCCAAATTACTTGTGCCCCCGAAGGTTTCCAAAGGGCGACCGGAAAGCCCTTTGGTCGTGCCCGCAGGCACGAAACCCTTATTGCCAGAGCAAATGTAAATGGCAACTTCATGGGGGATTCATCGCATATTCCAAATAAACTGTGCCTCCGAAGGTCCAGGGCGTTAGGATCGCCCTGGTCGCTCCCGCAGGAGCGTAATCTCATAACCAACCATGGAGGCTTGATCTGTGCTCCCCAAATTCCGCGCCTACTCAAAATCCCTGCGCTCAAAGCTCCTCCTCATCGTTCTGTTGTGCTGGCTCCTGCCGGCGCTGGCGCTGGGGGGATACATGGGCACAGTCTTTTTTGGCGCACTTCAGGAGAAAACGGAGGCTGCATTGACCTCCGGCGCGGAGCATGCCCACGCGCTTACGCTGCAGATCATCCAGCGGGCGGTGACACTGGCCAAGGATGTGACCTACGACGGAGAACTGGGCAATACCGCTGGGAGCTACATGGCCGGGAAACTTTCGTATCAGGACTTTTACCGTATCAGCCGCAACTATTTGGAACGCAAGTATGGCCGGGAAACGCTGTTCACATTTGCTGCATACTTTTCGGTAGACCGTCCGGACGAGTTCATGTATACCGTGGCGAATTATCAAAGCGCCCTGGATTTTCAGCAGCAGTATTTGCAAGACGCGCTTGAGATGGGAAAGACCATCGATACCCGCTGCCGTTTTGCCGGATGGGGCGGCAGGCTTTATCTTGTGCGCAACCTCTTTGACCTGCGCATGGAGCGCTACGGCATGCTGGTACTGGGTATCGATGAAAGCGAGCTGTTCGCACCGCTTTTCCAGGCGGGCCAGATGTGGGGAAATGCCCTGGACCTTCAATTGGATGATTTCACCCGCTATCAGGGCGATGCCGTCGCCTGGGACCGGGAGCCCCTGGGCCTTTCGGAGCAAAAGGAGAACTTAAGCTACATCCAGGCGGCCTCCCAGCGGGATTATACCCTCCATACCCGGGTGCAGGTGTCCAAGGACACGGTCTACGCCCAGATGACCCAGTTCCGCAGAATTCTTTTACTGCTGGTGCTGGCCATCGTGCCCGTGGGCCTCATCATCATGTGGTTTGTGCACCGGCGCATCACCAAGCCCATATTGATCCTGTCCCAGGCCTCCCAAAGGATGGCGGGCGGGGAGCTGGGCGTCACGGTTCCCATGCATGGCAAGGATGAATTGGGGCAGCTGGGCGTTGCCTTTTCCAGCATGAGTACGCAGATCCGCCATCTGGTGGATACCGCCTTCAAGGAAGAGATCGCCCTTCGGGACGCGCGCATCGCGGCGATGCAAAGCCGCATCAACCCTCACTTTTTGAATAACGCCCTGGAGATGATCACCTGGCAGGCCCGCATGGACAAGAACGAGGCCATCGCCGCCATGGTGGAGGCGTTGAGTGTGCTGCTAAACGCCAGCCTGGACAGGGGCGAGCACCGCATGGTGGCCCTGCAGGAAGAGCTGAATATTGCCGACGCTTATTTCTACTTTGTACGCCTGCGCTTTGGCGACAAGCTCACCATCTGGAAGGACGTGCGCCCGGACCTTTTAACCTGCCAGCTTCCCCGCATGGTAATCCAAACGCTGCTGGAAAATGCCATCGAGCACGGCATCGCCCCGGCGGGGGGCGGGCATATCCGCCTGAACGTGTTCGCCGACGTAAGCTATCTGCACGTGGAAGTCCTGAACAATGGGAAGCAGCTCACCCCGGAGGATGAAAAGAAGATTGCCGCGCTCCTTAGGGAAGAGGGGACTGGGGG
>JAEWAH010000242.1 GCA_023391725.1 Bacillota bacterium
CCACACATCAACCACCCCGGCGCTGCGCGCCACCCCTCCACTGGAGGGGAATGGAACGGCGCCGCCCAGCAAATTCCCCTCCAGTGGAGGGGTGGACCCGAAGGGGACGGGGTGGTTGATGAAGGACGCCTCAGATGTGGAGTCCTCAACCCCCAGTTTTTAAGAAGCATGCTTTGTAATGGTCCCCGAAGGTTCCCAAAGGGCGACCGGAAAGTCCTGGTCGCGCCCGCAGGCGCGAAACCCCATGAGAGGAGATAGTATATGAGCCTTACCGGAAACGTCCTTCATTACGGGGACAACGTTGATACCGACGTCATCATCCCTGCCCGGTACCTGAATACCTCCGACCCCAAGGAATTGGCCGCCCACTGCATGGAGGATATCGACCCCGATTTCCTCAAAAAGCGCAAACCGGGCGATATCCTCGTGGCTGGTACCAACTTCGGCTGCGGCTCCTCCCGGGAGCACGCGCCCCTGGCCATCAAGCACGCCGGCATCTCTTGCGTTATCGCCAAGAGATTTGCCCGCATCTTCTACCGCAACGCCATCAACACTGGGCTGCCCATCGTGGTATGCGACGGGGAATTTAGCCAGGGGGACGCGCTGGAAGTGGACCTTTTCGCCGGGGTTATCAAAAACCTGACCACCGGGAAGCAATACTCCTTCCCGCCCTTCCCATCTTTCCTGCAAAAGATTATCGAGGCCGGCGGGCTGATGCAGGCCATGGCGGGAGGGAATCTCGAATGAGATTTAACATCGCTCTTGTTCCCGGCGACGGCATCGGCCCGGAGATCACCGAAGCCGCTGTAGCTGTGCTTCATGCCGTAGGAAAGAAGTTCGGCCACGAGTTCCGGTTTGAGTCTGTACCTGCCGGGGGCAACGCCATCGACGCTTTCGGCATCCCGCTGCCCGACGAATCCCTTCAAAAGTGTTTAAACAGCGACAGCGTGCTCCTGGCCGCCGTGGGCGGGCCCAAGTGGGACACGCTCCCCGGACACCTTCGCCCCGAGCGGGCATTGCTGGGTATCCGCAAGGAACTCAATCTCTTTGCCAACCTGCGCCCGGCCAAGCTCTCGCCTGTATTGAAAGAAGCCTGCCCCCTGCGCCCGGACATCGCGGCCCGGGGCATCGATATGATCATCATCCGTGAGCTTACCGGGGGATTGTACTTTGGGCCCCGGGGGCGCAAGGATACTGACCTTGGCCCCGCGGCCTTTGACACCGAGATCTACAGTGAGGGCGAGATCCTGCGCATCGGGCGCGTGGCCTTTGAAACCGCCCGCAAGCGCAGCAAAAAGGTCTGCTCCATTGACAAGGCCAACGTGATGGAAAGCTCCCGGCACTGGCGGGAAGTGATCCACCGCCTGGCTAAAGAATACCCGGATGTGACTGTCTCCGATATGCTGGTGGACAACGCCGCCATGCAGCTTGTCCGTGACCCTTCCCAGTTTGACGTGATCGTGACAAGCAACCTCTTTGGCGACATCCTCTCCGACGAGGCCTCGCAATTGACCGGCTCCATCGGTCTTCTGCCCTCCGCGTCTTTAGGCGAAGGCGCCCGGGGCATGTACGAGCCCATCCACGGTTCCGCCCCGGATATCGCGGGCCAGGGCGTGGCCAACCCCATCGCCACCATTCTTTCCGCCGCCATGATGCTGCGCATGTCCTTCAACCTTCCGGACGCTGCCGACGCCGTGGAATCCGCCGTGGATCGCGTGCTGGAATCAGGCGCCCGCACACGGGATATCGCCGCCGGTGGGGCGTGGCTTAAATGTGTGGAGATGACGAAGAGGATTATAGAGGAAATGTAGAATTGGGAAGATGATTGCGGGGGAGCCTCCTTTTGATTCTTCGCATCGTACTGCGCTTCGCTTGTCCGGTGTTCCGCAGTCTTCAGATTCGCTCCGCTTATCCTCCGGACGGAGGTGCCCCCGCACCCCTTCCAGGAAAACTTCATCAATGGAAGGATACTAAAGGCTCCCTCCAGAGGGAGCCTTTTTATTTCAGATGCTGAACACAGTCACAAGAATCGTCCCCGGCAGCATGAACTGCCAGGGACGTGAAAGGCGTCAGTGTTTTTTCTTTTTAGAAATGCTCCGCATCCGTAGGGTTGTTCAGCACCCCGAAGGCTGCCAGCAGGGTAAGCAATGCATCCACTAGATGCTGGAGGGGTTCCTGGGTGATGCCCAAGGTGTCGTACAGGCCCAGGTTGCCAAGCAGGGTCAGGATGGTAGCGGCGATGGCCGCCCAGGTGACTTTGGATTTCCAGCGGGATTGGGTCATGGGAATCTCTCCTTTCATTTGTGGGAGTGTCTTCATGTTGCACATAGGGCAGCGCCGCTCCATTCCCCTCCAGAGGAGGGGTGGACCCCGAAGGGTACAGGGTGGTTGAAAGCGTCAAGCCCTACGATCAACCACCCCGGCGCTGCGCGCCACCCCTCCTCTGGAGGGGAATGAACCTCCGGTCGGGCAGGCCCGGTACGGTGCGCAGGCTCCTCTGGAGGTTTACCCTCCCCCATTTGGGGGCATATTGAGAAGCTCGTCCACGCGGCGGTGGGCCTGTTTGACCGATTCCTCACACCGGGTCACCCGGATATTCAATTCGCCCAGATTTTGTGCCATGGCCTTTTGATCAATGACCATCTCATCGATCCTGTTCTTGATGTAGCCAACGTCGCTTTTCATCTGCGCATCCGAGGCGGCGTCCTGGCGCTTGCTTCTGAACATGGCGCTTACCAGCGACAGCGCGGCCAGGATGGCCATGATCAGCGCCATGCTTTCCGAAAAGCTCATCTCACGCGCCTCCCTGTTCCGCAATCGTCGCGCCGGGATACTTTGCCGCCAGCTCCTGCGCCGCCGTCAAATCAAGATCCGGGATATGAACGGTGTAGCGGGCTTCTTCCCCAGGCTCACCTTCTTCCCCGGGCTCGCTCCCCTCTTGGGAGCCCGCCAGCAGTGCAGCCCAGGTGCTTGTCCCTACGACGCCGTCCACCGAAAGCTTCTCCCTGGCCTGGAAAGTGAGCACCGCAGCCATCGTCTCCGCCCCAAAGACGCCGTCCGCCCCGTACTTGGGAAGGGGGCAGCCCGCCGCGATGAGCAGGTTTTGCATCCGTTTCACGTCCTGGCCTTTTAATCCCTTTTTTAAGGTGGGCAGGCCTGCTTCCGTTGGCGTTTCCGTTGATGCTTCCCCATCGATGTCGCGAAGGCGCGCCCAGTGGGTGAAGGAGCAATCGGCAATCTTCCTTTTGACCACCCCGTAGGCGTGGCCCCGGGCCTCCACCTCGAACCCATCCCCCACAGTCACGGCCACGTGCTTCATGCGCCCGGTTTTTGAATCCCGGATAAACAGGAACACAGCTTTTTCGCCGCTGGGCAGCGCATCGATGGTCCCCTTTTGCGCCCATATATCCTGGTTCCACTGGCTTGTGGCCCCGGAAACAAGCTCATACCCCGCCTCTTTGGCCGCCCGGCGAGTTAGCTGCGCGCAGTCGTAACACACCTTGCCCATCCAGTATTTGCGACCATAGTAAAAGATGTGTTCCGCGCAGTCGGGATACTGTTTGGCCTGGGCCGTTAAATGCGCTTCCGTGCACACCCAGCCCGTGGCCCCGTAAATATACCCGCAGCCCACACGGTCGATGGCCGCTTGGGCAATGGCTCCCCGTTTATCCATAACCTCACCACCCGATCCCATCGTACAACAAAACGGCCGGGATTTCTCCCGGCCGCCCCGCAGGCAGAGAATTATAGATTTGGTCGGCCGAAGCAGGATTTTCAGGGAAAACAGTTGCAGCAAAGGGTCAGGGAAATTTGCAATGCTTTTCTCGAAAACAGGCTGCGATTTCAGCTTTTACTGAAGCTTCGCCTAATCTCATTTTCAAGCCCAGCAAGAATCGCTTTCTCGCCCATTTCCAGCGGAAAACCGTCACCATCTTCATGCCAGTGTTTTTCTGCTTCCTCATACGAATCAGCGTATTCGATCAAGAAGCCAAGTGATTGCACATATTGTGGTATGCAGTACACTCCTCCTTTTTCATAATTCACCTCTCCGTTGACGACAGGCTCTGCAAAATCAAGATCAAAAAACATGCAACTTCATCCATATGGTTTCGCTCCTCATATCACGGCAGCAAATCGCCATATTGCCATCGGGCTAACGCTCCTTTAAAATGTTAGTTGCAAGTCATTGGAGATAATTGGTTTCAACCACAATGCCTGCAGCTCCCCTTGTATATTTAATACAGCTATTGCATTGTCAATGAAATTAACATTTATCGTTCGGTCTCCAGTTTCAGGCTTTCCAATACATACCCATTCTGTCTCTTCATCAAAATAGGTTTTCCATTCGTTATGCCGATCCAATCTCCATGTTCCATAATCAAAATCTTCCTCTAGCTTCAACGCACATTTAATGGAACTTTCCGGCGCGAAAAGTTTCTGCTTAATCCAGGAATGAGCAGGAGATAGACCGAAAACTTGATTTGAGCACATGGTGTCTGAATCAAACCCTATGTTCACATAGGCTATGAGCAAGGTGATATCTGACCTTATATCGGGTAATGTATCAAATCCCTTTTCTTCAGGGCTGTAAAAGACTTTTCCATCGGCACTATCCTTTTCATAGCAGGCGCTGAGCTTTATCATAGGGCCCTCCTTAATTTACAAAGTTAAAGTGAACAATTGTGTTGGTATCAAGATCAACTACAAGTTCCCAGATGCCATCAGCACCCCTGAAATAACCTGGTACATCCCATCGCCAACCATTTTTTAGCGAACTATCCTTAACAGGAGTTCCTGCATTCATAATTTCCCCAACAAGAGAATTCGTTCCACTTGAATCAATGTAAGGTCTTGCAACTTCTCCTTTGTATGGTCCTTTTTTTACAAAATCATTCATCTTGATTTGTACCGTTTGGCTATTTTTCAGGTCGTATGCCTTGGGGATCTGTATCGCACTTCCGACCTCCGCAGTCTGGCCCTCAAGGCCCGCATCATTCCCCGGCGACGAATAGGAAGACTGGCTGCCCTTGAAATTTTCCTCTGTCCCATACTGCTCAAGATTGTCGAAGCGATTGTTTCCGAATTTGTGCCATTGAGCTGATCCGGCCGGAGGTGCCTGCTTCGCCAGGGTCAAAAGATTTTGCCGTTCCTGCAAAGGCATCCGGCGCGCCTAAATTTGCATCTTCCCGGCCCTGACCGGCGGCGGCGTGCGCAAACTCCCATGCAAGCACCGCGTTCTGGTAAATAGCCAGCGCCGCCGGGTCTACTCCCGTCAGTCTGTTTCTTTCGGCGATGGTAAAAGGGGAAGCCGGGGGCGTGGTGGAGCCCGACATCTGTGTGTAGGGTGCGGAGGATTGGCTCTCATTCTCCCGTGGGTCGTAGCACAGCAGCCGCTCCAATTCTTCCTCGCTCATGAAAGGCCTGGGCATGACTTCATTCCTCCTGTGCCGGGAAGCTAAACCGTGGCGCTTCCTTTGCATCCAAGAGGATTATCCTATATTTTCCTAGAAATTTCTCCCTGATGTAAAGGGACATGCGCGGCGGCCACTTATGGTTCCTCGATCACCACTTGAAACCCCTCCTGCCTGGCGAACTCCGCCGCCCAGCTTCCCTTGGGGGCATGAACAGTCGGGCCGCGCCACCCGTCTTCAGCCGAGTCGTCCGGGCCGTAGCTATAAAACAATTCCCATTCCGTAAGCGATGCGGGCAGGTACAGGTCGCTGATGGGAATCGTCTCAACGGCCAGCGGCCCAATAAACTCCACCCCTTCGGGGATGCGCAATTCCCCCGTAAGCCCCGACCAGGCGAAAGCCCCGTGGTCGATACGCTTCAGACTGGAGGGAAGCTCTATGCTTTTAAGATTATCGCAGCTTGAAGCGCCTTCCTGGATAGTGGTCAGTGTATTAGGGAACACAACGCTTTCCAGTGCCTCGCATCCGCCAAATACGTTCCACCCGATGGTTTCAAGCCCCTCAGGGAATATGACATGCTGGATGCGGCTCGTTTCCGGGAAGGCGTAGTCCTCGATGGTCATCGTTCCTTCAGGGACGATGTAGGTTTCTTCCGGC
>JAEWAH010000243.1 GCA_023391725.1 Bacillota bacterium
TCTGGCGTATTGGAAATCGCCACATTTGCGCCTATGGTCAACGGAAAGAGCTTGAAGTCCTGAAACACTACGGAAAACAAGCGGCGATACGCCTGAAAGTCGTACTCCTGTATGTTCACGCCGTTGAGCAATATTTCGCCCTCCGTAGGATCGTACATGCGGCAGAGCAGCTTGATCATGGTGGTTTTGCCGCTGCCGTTCTTCCCCACAACTGCCAGCCGCCGGTTTGAGTTCAGCGTCATGTTCAGGTTTTTCAGCGCGTAGGTTTGTGCGCCGGGATAGCGGAAGCTGACGTTGCGAAACTCAAAACAGTATGCTGTCTCCTCAGGTATGGGCTTGCTTCCTTTGGTCAGTACGTCCGGCAGATTTAAATAGTCCAGCAGCGGCTTAATGTACGGAGCGTTGTTGTATGCACGTCCCAAATCACCAAAAAGCGTCGTCACCGCTGTCACCAGCGCGGTCACCGCTCCTACATACTGAACAACATACCCTATGGCGTACATTCCTGCCAGCGCCCTTAACCCGATGAGCAAGTAGACCGCCCCGCCCACCACGGCCATACCCGCAGCGGAAAAGCCACCGAGGCGGCCTTCAAAGAAGAAAAAGCGCAGCCAGCTTTTCACATTGTAGCTGTAAGAAAAGATATGCTCCAGCATGTTGCCTTGATGGTACAGGCGGATGTCCTTGGCGGCCTGGTCGGCTTTTAAATAATCATTGTAATACGAGGCGGCGGTGTTGGATTTTGTGTTTTCCGAAAATACTTCTTCCAGCACTTTCTTTTCTTTTAGCCGGAACAGCATATTCAGCCCAAGCATTACAGCTACCAGCAGTACCAGCAGCAGCGTGGCATAAGACGTAGTGGCAAAAGTGTGGTCATACGCCGCGTTGCTATGGAACATTCCCGCCAAAAGCACGCCAGCGAAAATAAACGAAAACAGGCCGACAGAAATCGATTGCGACATCCAGTACAAATTGATCAGGCCAAGTCCGTTCCCACGCGCTTTCGTATCCATGACTGCCAATTTTTCAGAAATTTCGCTGTTTTCGGTGTGGGGGAAGTCCATTTTTGCGAACTGTTCCGCCTCCATGCCCAGCATGTCGGCATAAGCGAACCAGAAGGTAGACAAATCCACCTCCCGCGTAAGCACCGATTTAAGAGCCGAAAAAGCAAAGCTAAGCAGCACAGTGGCAGCGGCATAGCCTAAAATGGCGGCGACATTCCGGTTTCCCGCCAGTTCATTGAGAATGCGCGCGGAAAAGAAAAGCTGCATCATCGGTACAAACGCCGTGATAAACGATTGCCCCAGCATTGCCCACAAATAATACGGCGACAAGCGCATCACCACGCGAAAGCCTTGCAGCGTCCATTTTGCATGATCCATAAAGCCGGGCGTTCTTTCCTTATTCTCCATCGGCCTGCCCCTCCCCGCGGATGCTTAACTGTGCCATGTCATCCGCGTCCGTCACAGCGTTTTGCTGATAATAGCTGGCCTGCGTTTCAAACATATGAGCGTAAATGCCCCCAAGCCGCATTAATTCCTCATGAGTACCCATCTCTGCAATGGAATCCTTTTCCGCCGCGCCGTCAATCAATATGATGCGGTCGCAAAAACGGGTGCTTGCCAGCCTGTGGGATATGTACACGCTGGTCTTACCCTCTGTCAGCTGCGCGTATTTTTGATACACCTCGTTCTCCGCTAACGGATCCAGCGCGGCGGTGGGCTCGTCCAGCAAAATAACCGGCGCGTCCTTGTATAGTGCCCGCGCCATGGCCAGCTTTTGCTTTTCGCCCCCAGATAGCTCGATTGCATTGGCATTTACCGCACGCACGAGCAGCGTTTTTTCCTTTTCCGGCAAGCTGTCTATCTTTTCGCTCAGGCCTGCCAACGTCATACTATTGGCTACTTTAGCACAGTCGGTCAGATCCGGCGGCTGCTGGCTGATGTTGCCGGCGATGTCTGTAGAAAGGAGGTGAATATCCTGAAACACAGGTGAAAACTGGGTGAATAGTTCGTCACGGTTGTAGGCAAGCAGCGGTTTGCCCGCGTATGTAACCTGCCCTTCCGTGGGCAGATAAAGCCCGCAGAGCAGCTTCACAAATGTGGTTTTGCCGGCGCCGTTGGCACCCACTACCGCCAGTCGTTCGCCCGGGCGAATGGTAAGGTTTACATGGCGCAGCGCTGGCTTTTCCGCTTTCGGGTAGGTATAGCTGACATTTTCAAAGCGAATTTCCGGCGGCAAGGCCTCATTTCCCGGCAGAGCGGCGCCCATTCCCGTGTTCATGCGGTCGGGATAATTCAACATGGCCTGCATATCCGCCATCTCCACGGCAGACTTCGCCAAATCGCTGGCGGCTACCAAAATACCGGAAATCCAGCCCCCCAACGCGCCAATGGCGGCAAACACGAATACAAACTCGCCCAATTCCAGTTTGTTTTGCAAAAGAAGCGAGATGAGCAGGCCATATGCGATGCCATCGCGCAGTAAAATCATCGCGCCGTCCATCAGATTCGCCTGCATTTGTTTGGTCAGCACGGCTTTTTCTGCAGCGCGGTTCTGTTTGCGCAGCGTACTTAGAAAATCCTTCAGCCATGGGAACGCGCCGTACATGCGTATATCTTTGGCGGAGGCCGTATCGCGCATGGTGTTTTGCAGGGCTAAATACTTGCGATTCAACTTGCTGCGATCTTCGCGGGTTAACTCGTTATACTTGCGGGAACGCGCAAGCGCCCACCAGTTTGCCCCCGCGCAAAAAAGCAAAACGAGCAAAATGATGGGGTTGACCCGGGCAATTACACCTGCGTAGAGAAGAAAGCCAAACACATTGGATAGAAGTTGTACGAGTGTTCTGGGAATGTTCATCGCCAATGTATGGTTGCTCTGCACCGCCTTTTCTGCTTTGTCCATGACCGCCTTGAAATCGGGATGCTCCAACTGCTCATAATCCATGTTGATCTGTTTGGTTAGCGTTTTGAGTAGGAATGAAAAAATACCCGTAGTACCCATACAATCATTGACAATGCTGTCGGTGAAACTTTTTCCATAACCCAGCGCCACCATCATGAGCGCCAAGGTGCCTACCACGAGCAGAAAATAGGAAGCGTCCGATTTCTGCCCAATCAAGTCAATGACAACCTTCGGCATGTAAATGCCCGCGTAGGGCAGCGCCACGCGAAACACGACCGCCAGGGCGCAGCAAACAATCAGCGATTTGCGCACTTGCCAGTACGCGGAAAGGGAGAGCTTTATGGCGGCCCAAATGCTGCTGTGAGTCTTTTTATCTTTTGTCATTTTTTCATCTGCCTTGTCGATAAAAGTCTTTTGCACGCTATATGTTAAAAAATAAACCACGGTACTGTCAAGGAATTTTTGCAAATCGATCCGCCGTTTGGCGGCCGGCAGTCAGTGAACTCCGGAATCACTCCTCTGGAGGGAACTGGAACCTACAACACCGCCTTGATGTTCCCCGTCCCAAGCAGCCCTTCCAGCGCCTGCTGCACGGCTTCATCCCCGTCGCACCACAGAGGCCTTGGGGTAAGCAGCGTAATACGCTCTCCAGGGATGTGGAAGTACACCGGCACCGGACCGGGGAAGCTTCCCAAAATAGGCTTCACACTCTCCATCTGGTCCCGGGTCCCCCGCAGGTACAGTTTCAGCGGGGCTTCCTTTGCCAATTGCGCGTCGGTGAGCACTGGCGCCTGTAACGCTGGCACGGCCGCCGGTTTGGGAGCCGCCTCCTCCGCCTCGGGCTTTAACAGTACCACACTGTCCACCAGGATCTTCGTCTCCTCGTCCTCCCGGATGGAAAGCTTACCGGTCAATATCACCAGCTCATCAACATGCAATATCGCACCGAACTTTTCATACACCTTGGGAAAGACCAGCCCTTCAATCTGCCCGGTGAGATCTTCCAGCGTCAAAAAGCCCATGAAGGCCCCTTTCTTAGTAGCCTTGCCCTTTGCCTCCACAAGGATGCCGCCCATGCGCACCGTCATGCCGTCCAGGGACTGCCCTTTGTCCTGGCGCTCGGAAAGCTCCGCTACAAAGGCGGTGTTGCACTCCAGCTTGTTCAGAAGGTCCGCGTATTCATCCAGGGGATGGCCGCTGATATACACGCCGGTCATCTCCTTTTCCATGGACAGAAGGTGCCGACGCGGGAACTCCGGCAAGTTGGGCAGCTTCTTCTCCATGCCGTTTTGAGGCATGGCCCCGGCCAGATCGAATAGTGACATCTGCCCGGATACGTTTTGCCTGCGACGGTTCGCGGACGCTTCCAAAGCGGAGTCATACACCTGCAAAAGCTGGGCGCGCCTGGCACCGGTGCCGTCAAAGGCTCCGGCCTTGATAAGGCTTTCCACCACACGCTTATTCACGCTGTCGGTATCCACCCGGCGGCAGAAGTCGAAAATATCTTCATATCGTCCCTTGTCCCGCTCCCGGGCGATGGCCTCCACCGCGCCCTGGCCCACATTTTTCACAGCACCAAGGCCAAAGCGGATGCCGGGCTTACCGGTGGAGTTATCAACCGTAAAGCGCCAGGCGCTCCTGTTCACATCCGGGGGCAGGATGGGGATATCGTGGGCGCGGCAATATTGGATGTAGCCGGCGATCTTCGGGGCGTTGCCGGATACGCTGTTCATAATGGCCGCCATGAAGGGCACGGGATGGTGGCGCTTGAGCCAGGCTGTCTGCACGGCAACCACGGCATAAGCCGCAGCGTGACTTTTGTTGAAGGCGTAGGACGCAAACGCGGTCATCTCGTCAAACAGGTGATCGGCCACCGCCTCGGGGATGCCGTTATTCACACAGCCCGGAATCACCTGATTACCCTGTGCATCCTTCATACCATGGACGAAATACTCCCGCTCCTTGGCCATCACGTCATGCTTCTTTTTGGACATGGCCCGGCGCATGAGGTCACTGCGGCCCAAGGAATACCCCGCCAGGTCGCGCACGATCTGCATCACCTGCTCCTGGTAGACCATGCAGCCATAAGTCACATCCAGGATGGGCTTCAAGAAGGGTGTAGGATATTGAACCGTGGAGGGGTTGTGCTTGCCCTGGATGTAGCGGGGGATCGACTCCATGGGCCCGGGCCGGTACAGGGAGATGGCGGCAATGATATCTTCAAAATTCTCCGGGCGCATGTTGGTCAGGAAGGTGCGCATGCCCCCGCCTTCCAGCTGGAACACACCGTCGGTATCCCCCTGGGAGATGGCTTCGTACACCCCCGGATCGTCCATGGGGATGTCCTCAGGTTTCATATCAATGCCCGTCTCCCGCATCATATCCAGCGTGTCACGGATCACGGTGAGGGTGCGCAGGCCCAAAAAGTCCATTTTCAAAAGGCCCAGCTTCTCCAGGGTGCCCATGGGGTACTGGGTGGTGATCACTTCATCGTTTTTTTGCAGCGGCACATACGCCGTTACAGGCGCGCTTGTAATGAGCACGCCGGCCGCGTGGGTGCTGGCGTGGCGGGGCATGCCTTCCAGCGACAGCCCCATGTCGATGAGCTTTTTCACCTGCTCATCTCCAGAATAGGAGGCGGCCAGCTCGGGGCTTACTTTCAGGGCTTTCTCCAGCGTCATGCCCAGCTCGAAAGGCACCGCCTTGGCGACCTTGTCCACATCCTGGTAACTCATGCCCAGCACGCGGCCCACGTCCCGGATAACGCCCCGCGCCGCCATGGTACCGAAGGTGATGATTTGCGCCACGTGATCCGCTCCATACTTGCGGGCCACATAGTCAATCACTTCCTGCCGCCGCTCGTAGCAAAAGTCGATGTCCAAATCGGGCATGGAAATGCGCTCGGGGTTCAAAAACCGCTCGAACAGCAGGTTGTATTTGAGGGGGTCCAGGGCGGTGATGCCCAGGGTGTAGGCCACGATGGAGCCGGCGCCGCTGCCACGGCCGGGGCCCACCATGATGCCGTTCTCTTTGGAAAAGTGGATAAAGTCCCACACGATGAGGAAGTAATCCACATAGCCCATGTGGCTGATGGTATCCAGCTCGTATTGCAGCCTTTTGTGCGGCGCGCTGCCTTCGCCGCAGTCATCGGGATACCGCTTTTTAAGCCCTTCCATGCACAGGGAGGTGAGCAGCGAAAGAGGCGTTTCCCCGTCCGGGATGGGTTTGAAGCTGGGCAAATGGATCTTCCCAAAATCAAAGGTGACGTTGCACATGTCCGCCACTTTTTGGGTATTGTCGATGGCGTCGGGCCAGGCGGAAAAGAGCGTGCGCATCTCTTCTTCGCTTTTCACATACAACTCTTCCGTCTCCATGCGCATGCGGGACTCATCTTCCAGCGTCTTGCCGGTCTGAATGCACATCAAGACTTCTTGGGCCGCGGCGTCCCCACGCCTCAGATAGTGCGCGTCGTTGGTAGCGATGAGAGGCACCCCCGTCTCGCGGCTCAAGCGCACCAGCTCCGGCAGCACCTGCTTTTCTTCAGGGATGCCGTGATCCATAATCTCGATGTAAAACCTACCTTTGCCGAACAGGTTTTCCATGCGCGTAACATATTCTTTTGCATCCTGCCGCCTGCCCATGAGCAACATCTTGGGCAGATCGCCGCTCAGGCACGCGCTCATGCAGATGAGCCCTTCCGCGTGCTTCTCCAAAAGCTTATAGTCGATGCGCGGACGGTAATAGAAGCCGCGCAAAAAGCCCTCGCTCACCAGGGTGATGAGGTTCTGGTAGCCTGTATTGTTTTCACACAGCAAAATCAGGTGGCTGTATTCCCGGTTGATGACCTGCTTGTCCTCCATATCAGGACAAATATATACTTCGCACCCAATAATGGGGCGGATGCCGTTTGCCGCGCATTCCTGATAAAAGTCCACCGCGCCGTACAATACCCCGTGATCGGTCACGGCGCAGCTTGACATATTCAATTCCTTCAGGCGCTTTACCAGATCCTTGATCCGGCAGGCGCCATCCAGAAGGCTGTACTCCGTATGCAGATGCAGGTGGGTAAACCCCATGATTTTCACCTCGGGAGTATTATACCATACAGATGGCGGGAAGGGAGGCTTTTTGAAAAAAGCCCCCTTCCCGCACCCATCCCTGAAAAACTTCATCAGGGGGGCAAACAATAAAGGAAAAGCAGACTGACCTGGCGTCGAAAGAGCGGGCAACATAAAAGTGTGGTAGAATAACTTCACGAAGGAATTGTCCGCTCTTTCGACGCCAGGTCAACGGTACTCGCCTGCCTTTTAACAGGCAGGGGTACTCCTGCTCCGGCTTTTTAGGTTTCTAGTCTGTGAGAGATGATGAGGTGATGATGTCTTGACAACGATGGATCATTCAAAGAAGTTGAGGAAGACCGATTTGGATTGGGTGACGCTTCGTGTTGGTTTTGAAGGCACGACGCATGGACATGATCTTCGCTCGGCAAAGCAATTCTGTTTAGCGCACTTAGATCAGCTTTTTGCAATGGGATCTCCAGAAATAAAACTGAGTCTTCATTTCGAACAAAAAGACTTTCCGTTGGTTGAAATGAAATCATACTTCTTGCCTACGGACATGGAATTTTTTACGCGGGATTTGTGGCGTGATGATGTAGAAGTAATTGTCGCAAGTTATGAAAACAAGAAAGACTTAGTGAAATACAAAATGGCGCCTTCAAAGCACTCGAAAAATCTAGTCGATATCATGAAGGAAGAAGAGAGCATAATCACAGAGGACTTGATCGATCGCAATCGGTTAGGTGCGCTCGTGCTCGAATGGATATCCAATCCCGATCCATATTTACAGGATGTCACGCTACCATTCTACCTATATAACTGGTCGTGCAGCCTTTTTCACTTGCTCTTATACACTCCCAGAAACTGTAAGGATGAATTGCTTGGCCCGTCCATCGGGAAACGATTATTCGCTCCCGAAGAAGGGTGGCCATTCGAGATGTATGCTTCCCTTCCGCGATTCCTTCTTAGAGGCGAATTGTTCTCAATGGAAATTCAAAAACAATATGTTTCCGAAATGCAGCGTCTGTGTGAAGCGCATCCCCGTTCGGTTGGAACATTTCGGATGGGTGGGTTGCAAGGCCCCCCAGAATTAGCCTTCGAGAAACGATTTGATAATAGTGATTTTCTGAATGTTACAACCAAGCTACCAGGATGCGCGTGGGGGTTATTCTTATCGCGTGAACAAGTGGCGTTGCTAGGGGGTAAAGAGGCTATTCGCAAAGAAGCGCCGATATACCAACTGATACCCTTTGAGTCTGGAGGCGGAATGCTGCAGCTTACTTCGGATATGAACTCTGCGACAAGAGAACAAATGCTTACTCTTCGCAAATATCTGTCCCCATATACTTACCACGGTATATATCGTAAAGCAGTAGGACATTTTATTCAGGAGCATTTTCAGATCCCGATTTCACTGAACGAACTAGAAATTGTAGATTATGCGTTAAGTGGGCAAACCCTGTTGCTGAGTATAAATATGTGAATTGAATCTGAGTGATACCGTTTTCCCTCAGCCACCTATATTGGGCGGCTGGGGGATTCCTACAATCAACTAAATCTCCCCCGCAAACCGCCAGACAATGCGAATTTCTTGTTGGCGCTACCCGGCCACAACCTCCTGGCTTCCGATCCCAATGCGGTCAATCAGCATATTCAAAAGTAGACAATAGCAGTACGTTGCTTCAAAAAAGAAAAGGCCTTTGGCGCGTCCACACACCAGCTCCCTTTTCCACGCACTTCCAATCATCTTCTGTCCGAATACCCCCAACAAGTATACCCTTCTTATTGTGTATCCTTGTCGTATTATGGTATACTGTACGAGAGATCGAGGTGGTCATATGCCCATGTTTGAGTTTGACGAGCAGTATCCCCTTTTTGACGCCACGCCTGTGGAGAACCTTTTTGTGCAGGAATACCTTCCCGCCGCCAAGGGTGATTACGTGAAGGTTTATTTATACGGTCTGATGCATACTTATCACCCCTCCGCGGGGATGAGCCTCACCGCCATGGCAAGGGATTTAGCCCTTTCGGAGGAAGAGGTTTTAGCCGCCTACCGGTATTGGGAGCGCAAGGGCCTGGTGCAGCGCACGGGGGACAATCCTCCGGCTTTTAGGTACATGAACGCTAAGCAGCTTTTGTTCATGCGCCAGTGCCCCACGGAGGACAAGCAGTATTCCCAGTTCGCCGAGGCGCTGTACGCGGCCTTTGGCGAGGATAGACAGCTGCACGGCCAGGAGACAAGTCTGGCCTACGAATGGGTGGAAGACCTTAAATTGCCCCCGGAAGTGGTATTGATGCTGGTGCAGCACCTAATCTCCACAAGGGGCAAGCATTTCAGCTTCAAAGCTGCGCAGAAGCTGGCGGTGCAACTGGCCCAGGAGCATGTGCAAAGCATCGAGGATGCGGAAGAAGTCCTCTCCCGCTCCCAAGCTGCTCTGGAGGGCACCCGGCGGATCCTTCGCAGGCTTGGCAAGCGCCACCAGCCATCGGAAGACGAGATGGCACTGTACCGCAAGTGGACGATGGAATGGGGCTATGAGCACGACGCCATCGAGGCCGCCTGCCGGGAGACCACCAAGGGCGACCCCACCATGGCCTACCTGGACGGTATCTTAAACGGCCTTCGCAAGCGCGGAGAAAAGCTTCCCGCAACGGCAAAGCAGGTGGAGAACCAGCTGCAAAAGGAGCAGGAGGAGGCCGCGCCGCTCAAGGAACTGTTCCACGCCCTGGGCTTGACTGGCTTGTCCGTAAACGAGGGGACCCTGGCCGCCTACCATCAGATGCGCACGCTGTACCCTCATGAGGTGATCCTCCTGGCCGCGAGGGAAGCTGCCAGGGCCGGGGGCCGGCTGGATGATGTGCTGCGCCTGCTCACCACCTGGCAGGAGAAAAGCCTTCAAACGACCAGGCAGGTGGAGGAATACATCGCGGCATTCTATGAGAGCAACCGGCTATTAACGCAGCTTTACGAGCAGTGCGGGAAGCCCGGCAAGCCCACGGCATCGGACAGGGCATTGCTTGCAAAATGGCAGAAGGACTGGGGCTTTCCCCGGGAGATGCTCCTTCTGGCCGCCTCCTACTCCCAAAGTGCCGAAAAGAAGATGCCCTACATGGACGCACTTTTGAATGCCTGGCATGAGGGGAATATCACGACCCCGGAGGCAGCCCAGGCTGCCCGTGGCCAGCGGGAAAAGGCATCGGCCCCCACCACTCCCGCGCCCCGGGGCAAGGTGGTTTCCGCCCAGCAATACACCCAGCGCGCCTATGATGAGATTGATCTGGCCCGCTGGGCAGCCAGCCTGATAGAGGAGGCCAGGGACGAGCATGCCGAATAACGCCATCATGGACGCGCTGATGGGAGAATACGAGGCCAAGCGCGCTACAAATGCCCGGGAGGAGGCAAGGCGATTCAGCCATGCCGTAAGCCTGTGCCCCGAGATCGGGAAAGTGGCCGACACCCGGCGGGAGGCGCTGTTTTCCGCCATGCGTTCCACGCTGTCCCCGAGCCGCGGCAAAGAATCCATCGTCCATCTGGCCGAAGATATGGAAGCATACAACCGCCGCCTTAGGGAACTGCTTAAAGAGCACGGCCTGCCGGAAGACTACCTGCAGCCGATATATGAATGCAATGACTGCCAGGATACGGGCTTCGTAGGCACACCCATCAAGACCCGCTGCGCGTGCCTCAACCGGGAGTACTTTAAGCGCCTGGGCAAATCTATCGGCCTTAACGAGCGCAACCCTCAAACCTTTGAAACCTTCCGGGAGGAGGTATTCTCCCCCGAGGTGATACCGGAACTGAAAGTGAGCCAGCGTGCCTATATGGCCGTATTGCGGGACAAATGCCAAAAGTACGCTGAAACCTTCCCCAATACCGCCGTGCCCGACATGCTGTTCATGGGCCCCAGCGGCCTGGGCAAAACATTCCTCATGCAGGCCATTGCCCACCGGGTGCTGGAGCGTGGCTTTTCAGCCCTGTGCATCAGCGCCTTCAAAGTGATCGAGATGGCCCGGCAAGCCTATTTTTCCAATGATCCCAGCCAAAGCGCGCCGCTTCACAACGTGGATCTGCTGCTCATCGACGATCTGGGCGTGGAGCCCCTGATGGAAAACATCACCATCGAGCAGCTGTATCATGTAGTTAATGAGCGGCAGAACGCCGGGAAGCATACTATCCTAAGCACCAACCTCACCAGTGTGCAGATGCAATCCCGCTACACGGAAAGGATCGCCTCCCGGCTCATCTCCTCCGCCGGGCAGTGCGAGCTGGTGGCCTTTATCGGGGGCGATATCCGCCGCAGGGTGTGATGGGAGTTTAGGAGGGCGGTTCCAAAGGTCCAGGGCTCCGAAGCCGAAGCGCCGCCAAAGGGCGAGCGCAGTGAGCCTGGAGCAATGGAGCGCAGCGGAACTGCGAAACACCGGCCTAGCGAAGCGACGGACGGTGCGAAGGGCCTGTGGCGGAGGAAGCGAGGCGGAGGAGACTGGCGAAACGAGCGATGCGAGCGCAGCAAGTCAGCGCGGCGATTGAGCCAGGGGAGGAAAGCCCTGGTCGCGCCCGCAGGCGCGAAACCTCCAAAAGGCTTCTCCTTCAGTTTTGCTCAACTTTGTGCTACTAAACACCTCATCCACCTCCTTCGTTGGCACCTTCCCCTAAAGGGGAAGGGAAGGCAAGGTGGGGAAGGCTTTTAGGAGGAACCCTATGGGCAACATCTGGCATGACATCGACCCCGGCCGCATCACCCCCGCGGAATTCGTGGCGGTGATCGAGATTAGCAAGGGCGGCAAGAACAAATACGAGCTGGACAAGCAGACCGGCATGCTCATGCTGGACCGGGTGCTGTTCACCTCCACCCACTACCCCGCCAACTATGGCTTCATCCCCCGCACTTTTGCCGAGGACGGGGACCCGCTGGACGTGCTTGTGCTCTGTCAGGAGGCCATCCTGCCCCTGACCCTGGTCAAATGCCGGCCCATCGGCATCATCGGCATGGTGGATAATGAAGCCTCGGATGAAAAGATCATCGCCGTGCCGGTAGGCGACCCTTCCATGGCGGAGTATACCGATATCAGCCAACTCCCCCAGCATACGTTTTCTGAGATCAGCCATTTTTTTGAAGTATACAAAAGCCTCGAGGGCAAGGTGACGGCGGTGAAGAGCACCATGGGCCGGGAAGAAGCACAGCGGGTGATCGGTTCGGCCATCGCATCCTATCGCCGCCTTTTCCCAAACGGCGCCGGGGCGCGTGGAGTGACGCCATGAACATCCAAATCTATGTGAGCAAGAAAAACTTTGATGTGCAAAAGGCCGAGCGTTTTTTTAAGGAGCGGCGCATCCCCTACCAGCTGGTAGACCTTGCCCGCCATCCCCTGGGCGCGCGCGAACTGCAACTGTTCGCCCAGAAGCTTACCGCCAAGGCGCTGGTAGACCGGAATGACAAAAAGGTACTGGAACACCCCGTTTGCTATGCCCCCAACGACGAAGTGATCCTTCAGGAACTTGCCCTAAACCCCAAACTCATGCGCTCGCCCCTGGTGCGCAATGGAAACAAAGTGACCCTGGGGGCCCAGGAGGATGTCTGGACCGCGTGGCTCAGCGAATGACCATCCTATAATACAAAAGAGGTGCGCTTATGCATGGCAAGCTCTCCCTCCAAGGCCGGCTGACCGCATGCTTCCTGGCCTTCTCCGTGCTGCCGCTCCTGCTGTTTTTCCTGGTGTTTTTCCCCTACCTTCGCTCCAGCATAGTCAGAAGCCGCATGGCCTCCCTGGAAGCGCTGGCCAGCGCGAATGCCGGAGATCTGGAGCAGATGGGCGATACCATCCTTCGGGAGGGGGAGCGGCTGGCCATGGACCAGCGGGTGCTCTCCCTTCTTGGGGCGCTTTCCGAGGAGGGCGCTGCCGATCAGGCGCAGAGTTATCTTTCCTCCATGGTGAATGAGAACTGTCTGGGCGCGGTTCTTGTAAAACCGGACTGGGAAGTGCGGGCCGCCAGCAGCCCGGCAATCTATACACACGACGCCCTGGCGCTTTTATTGGACAGCGGGGCTTCTTTGGGGAGTGACCGGGAGGTCAGCGGGCTTTTGCCCTCCTTGGCCGATCCCGGGCGTTCCTCCATTTATTTTACCGTGCCCGTTCAGTACGGGGACCAGTTGCTTGGCGCCTTAGTCCGTGAAATGCCCTTGAGCGTTCTTGACCGCAAGACCGGGACGCCTAACCAGGGGGAGACGGGCCAGATGATGCTGGTGGACCAAAGCGGCATCATCCTTTCCCATACGGATCTTACCCAGGTGGGGAAGCCGCTTTCCGATCCGCAGCTGCTTTCGGCGTTTTCAGGCTTTTATAGCGGGGTACGTGAGCGCAGCGGCAACGGCAGCGCTGTCATAAATGGGGCGGAGCAGGGATATGGCTACCACATCCTCAACACCATGCCCTGGATGCTAGTGGTCTATCAGGCGCAAAGCGAGATGCGGTCCCAGGAAGTACTTATCATCCTGTTCACGGTGCTGGCCACGCTGGGGCTTTCCCTTTTGAGCTTCCTCATCGGCCGCATTGTTTCCAGAAGTCTTGTGTTCCCCTTGCGGCGGCTGAACGCCGCCTTCCGCCAGGCAGGCTACAACCAGTTCACGTATTTACCCCCTGCCGGCCCCAGAGAAACGGTGGAGCTGGCCCAGGGCTATAATGCCATGATCGGCCTGGTGGAAAAGAATATCACAAGCCTCAGTGATTCCAACCGGCAGTTGGCCACCACCATTGCGGAATTGGAGATCGAGCAGGACAGGCTGCAGTTTTACAGGGAAACCCCCGGCGAGGCCGGGGCACGGCGGGCCGTGGCGGAGTTCAATCTGCTCTCCGGGGAAGTCCTGGCGGACGATGCTTTCTATGCCATGCTGCAATTGAGCCCGTCCCTGCCTAAGTTCTCCCTTTCCGATTTTTTGAATGATATGGCCGAGCCCGAAGATGCCGCCGCCGTCCAGGAGCAGCTTATTGCCCAGGCGGACCAGGTGCATCAATTGGTGCGTGTCCGCACGGCGCAGGGGCTTCGCTTTATCAAGGTGCATGCCCGGGTCTACTACAACATGCAAGCCGAGCCTACAAAGGTCTCCGCCACGCTCCTGGATGTGACAAGCGCCTATACCCCTGCCCCGGAGGATGACCTTCAGGACAGCACAACAGGTCTTGCCACGAAAACGCCCTTCTTGCAGGCCCTTAATGATGCGCTCTCGGCGGAAGATGCAATTAGGGAGGGCGGCCTGGTGGCCTGCCTGACGCTTCAAAACCTACCCAAAGAAGAGGGGCAGCGCACAGCCAGGATCCTGGCCCTGCGCATCAGTGCCGACCGGCTGCGTGCCTTTGCCGCGCCGGAAGGGATGGCCGCCAGGCTTGACGGAGACAAGTTCCTTTTGCACCTGCCCCATTTTGGCCAGCCGGACCTGGCGGAAGCCTGCCTTGCGGAACTTGAGCAGGCGTTGTCTGCGCCCATTCCCTGGCAGAAAACTGTCCTGACCCTCAAGATGTTGGCAGGGGCCGCCATTTACCCGCAGCCAAAGGGAGCCACGGCGGAACTGCTTGTGAGCCAGGCTCAAACGGCCATGTCCGCGGCCGCTGTATCAGGTTCCGTAAGCTGGATGCTGTTTGACCCGGCCAGGCAGGCCGAGGATGCCGACACCGCCCGGCTTGCGTTGGAAAGCGTGCTGCGTGGCCGCAAGATCACGGAGGCTTTGTCCACCTTCCAGGAGGATGATTCCCTATCCTTGGAATACCAGCCCATCCTGCAGCTCTGGACCGGGGGCGTGGAAGGATTTGAATGCACCGTTCGGCTGCGCGTGCCTGAACTTGGCATGGTGTCCGCCGGGGAACTGATCCCCCTGGCCGAATCCAGCGGCATGATGCTCAAGGTGGGCCGGTACATACTCAAGGAAGCATGCCGCCGCATCCGCATCCTGCGCCTTCGCCAGAAGCAGGAGCTTTACATCTCCGTCAACTTAAGCGCCCAGCAACTGGACGATCCCGTCTTTACCGATATGGTGTACCTGACACTCAAAGAGACTTCCCTGCCCGGCTCCGCGCTGCAATTGGAGATCTCCGAGCGGGTCATGGATACCATCGCCGCCCAGGCCGACAAGCTGCGCGCCCTGCGCCAGCTGGGCGTTCGCATCGCCCTGGACGACTATGGTGCGGGCACGGGGTCGCTTGCGCACTTGTACAATATGCCCCTGGACGTTTTGAAGGTCAGCCGCAACTTCTTAACCGGCGCATCCTTCAGCATGGGCAAGGAATTTATCCTAAAGACCATGGTAGATTTGGCGCACAACCTGAACCTGAAGGTGGCCGCTGTGGGCGTGGAGCACACCAGCCGCCTGAACACCCTCATGAAGCTGGGCTACGACATGGCCCAGGGCTATCACTTCTGCCCGCCCCTGGATCCCGCCGCTTTGGAGGTGTTTCTGGATACCAGGGCGCAGGAAGGAATGCACTGAAGGCATGCAAAACAAGTATGTGGGGGACATTGGCGATTTCGGCAAATACGAGCTGTTGCGGTATTTGGCAAAGGCGCAGCTACCTCTTGGCGTCAATTGGTACCTGACACCGGATGAGGAATATTGCGGTGACGGCCGCCTTACCGCATATCTTAATAGCGGCTTGATGGAAGATTACGACAGCGATTTGTTTACGCGGCTTTATTGTCTGGTGAAAAAAGAGCGGCGGAATGTTCGCGAAGTGGAAACTTCAGATATCCTCTCGGCGGATACCGCCTATTATTCCCGTCCGCTGGACTGGGTGCAAGTTACACCCGAAAACACCCGCACAGCCTACCGGGCCGCCTGGCATCAGAGTGCCCTGACGGCGATGAAAAACAGCAAGCTTGTTTTTCTTGACCCTGATAACGGCCTGCAGGTGAAAAGTGTTTCCCCAACCAGCAGCAAGGGAAACAAGTATATTGCCTTTGAGGAATTGAAGGATTATACCCAGCTGGGCAAAAGCGTCGTGTTCTACAACCACCGGGAGCGCCTGCAGGAAAATCTGTATCTTGATAAATTCCGGAAGCTTCGCCTAGATGAGGCGTATCAAAACCTGGAATGGTTCGGCCTGAAGTTCTCTGGAGGGACCGTGCGCGATTACATCTTTCTCCTTCAGCCGGACCATGCGCAGGCGATCATTTCTCAGTGCCAGGCACTCTTGGGCAGTAAATGGCGCAGCCACTTTTCGCAGCTCGCCCTGTGAACTTCACACAAAATTTTGCCCGGATGCAATCTGCATCCGGGCATGTTTGTCTAATAGGTGTAAGCAGTGCAAAAACATATTCATACTGGAGATGCGTATGACCAAAGAGCGCTTCACGCAAGAGATTTTGAGCCTTTCGGACACGATGTACACCGTGGCCAGGACTTATCTTCGCTCCTCCTGCGATTGCGCGGACGCTGTGCAGGAGAGCATTTTGAAGGCTTGGGCGAATCTTCACGGCCTGCGCCGGGAGGAATATTTGCCTACGCTGCCCTTCAGGTTTGCAAACACCCTATAGCCTCAAAGATGCTTCTCATTTTACAGCTTATCCTTTATGCCCCGCTTCCGTCACCGCGGCCACACACAGACGAACGCTTCCCACCCCGGCCCTAAACAGTGCCTGGGCGCAGGCGTGGGCGGTAGCGCCGGTGGTACACACATCATCCACCAGCAGGACCCGCATCCCCTCTATCTTCTGGCAAGCTTCAAAAGCTTCCAGCATGTTTTCCATGCGCCGGACCTTATTCAATTTGGCTTGCTGCCCGGTATTCCGGGTGCGCCGAAGCGCCTCCAGCACCGGTATGCCGCGATGCCTGGTTATTTCCTGCCCCAGAAGGAGCGCCTGGTTGAAGCCCCGCTCTAAAAGCCGCTCCTTGTGCAGTGGCACGGGAATGATGGCATCAAACCCTGCCCCATCCAAAGAACCGGCCATATCTCTTCCCAGCCATACGGCCACATCCCGCACGCAATCGTACTTTAGGCGATGCACCAGCGCTTCGGTCACGCCCTCATAGCTGTAGGGCGCGTAGATCTTTTCGATCCCTTCCACCTGGAAAGGCGCACCTGTCCTGCGCAAGGAGTGCAATTTCGCCCGGCAATCCGCGCACAGATGGTCTCCCTGATCATCCAGCCGGGGATGGCCGCAGCCATAACACCGGGCATAAGGCGGGTATAGCCAGGAGCTCAGGCGATCCATCCCACCCACTCCTTCAATTGCCGGCAGAGCGTGGTATATCGCCTGGCGATGTGGTTGTTGCGCACCATAGCTGCAATCACTTCTTCCCGCCCCACAAGCACCACCAGATGCCGGGCCCTGGTGATGGCGGTGTAGAGCAGGTTCCGGGTGAGCAGCATCGGCGGCCCACCCACCACAGGCAGCACCACCACAGGAAACTCGCTGCCCTGGCTTTTATGCACCGAAAGGCAATAGGCCAATTCAAGAGATTCTCGCTGCTGCTCCTCGTAATCCACCAGCCGGTCCTCATCAAAGCGGACGGTCAATGTACGATCCTCCGGGTCGATAGCCTCAACAAAGCCAACGTCCCCGTTGAAGATACCCTTGCCTTCCTCCCACAGCTCACCGTTTTTCCGGCGCCATTCTATTTGATAATCGTTCTTCGTCTGCATCACCTTGTCGCCCACACGGAACAAGGCGTCGCCAAACACCAAAGAAGGCTTGCCCATCTGCGGGGGGTTCAGCGCTTCCTGCAAGAGCTTGTTCAACGCCCACACCCCGCACTCCCCCTTTTTCGTGGGGGAAAGCACCTGGATCTGCCTCACCGCCCCGGAAAGCCGTTCCGCATCCTTAAAACCCAAAAAGCCCGGAAGCCGCTGGGTGCATAGCGTCACGATGGTCTGGGCCGCCTCGGAAAGCACCGTCTTTTTTTCCAGGAATACGTCCGTGTCCTTGCCGTTCAGAATGGGCATTTCCCCTTGGTTGATCCGGTGGGCATTCAGGACGATCATGCTGTTCTCGTCCTGCCGGAAGATCTCTACGAGCCGCACGCTGGGCACAGCCTCGCTTCTCAGAATATCCCCCAGCACGTTCCCCGGGCCTACGGGAGGCAGCTGGTCCGCGTCGCCCACCAGGATGAGCCGGGTGCCCGGCACGATGGCCCGCAAAAGGTTGCGCATAAGAAGCACGTCCACCATGGACATTTCGTCCACGATGATGCAACTAGCCTCCAGCGGATTGTCCTGGCCCCTGGCGAAGCTGCTCTCGTCGCCGCCGTACTCCAGCATCCGGTGGATGGTCTTGGCCTCCACCCCGGTGGCCTCGGTCATGCGCTTGGCCGCCCGGCCCGAGGGCGCGCAGAGCAGCACATCCCCCTCCTTGGAAAGGAGGCGGATGATGCAGTTGATGATGGTGGTCTTACCTGTGCCCGGGCCGCCGGTAATGACAAGGATCCCCTCGTCTACCGCCGCCTCTACCGCCTTTTGCTGCAAGGGGCTGAAATGGACGCCTTTTTCTTCCTCAAACCTGCGGATGGCCTCCTGCGCGCCTTTGCTCTTGCGGTAGGGCAGCGCGGCCATCAGCTCGTGCAGCCGCTGGGCCACCTCCCGCTCGGAGTGAAAGTAAAGCGGCAGGTAGATGCCCAATTCCCCTTCATCTGTCGGGGCGGAGATCATCTCCCGGTTCAGTAGCAGTTCGGAAAGGGCATTCTCCGCCAAATCCTCTGGCACGCGCAGCATTTTCACCGCCTGGGAAACAAGCTCCGCCCGTGGCAAAAACACATGGCCGCTCCCGGAAGCGGCCTCCTGAAGGATAAATTTCAATGCCGATTTGACCCGGTGGGGCGAATCCGCCGCAAGGCCCATAGATAAGGCGATGCGGTCGGCAGTTAAAAAGCCCACGCCCTCGATGTCCTCCACCAGGCGGTAGGGATTTTCCCGGATCACAAATTGCACCTGGTCGCCATACAGGCGGCTGATCTTTACCGCCAGGGAGGCGTTTACGCCATAGCTTTGCAAAAAAACCATGGCCTGCCGGGCATGCATCTGTTCATGATAACTTTCTGCGATTTGTGCCGCCCGCTTGGGGCCGATCTTGGGCACCTGGGCCAGCTTTGCCGGATGCTCGCTTAAAATGTCCAGCGCATCCTTGCCAAACGCATTCACGATCAGCTTGGCCGTGGCCGGCCCCACTCCCTTGATGAGCCCGGAGCCCAAATACCGTTCGATACCAAGAAGCGTCGTGGGCTTAACGATTTCGCACCCCGAGGCCTTCCACTGTTTTCCGTACTGTGGGTGCTCCATCCATACGCCGGTCAATATGATCTGTTCCCCGGAGGAAAGTTCCGGCAGCGCGCCCACCACCGTCACTTTGTCCCGCCCGGCGCGAACCTGCATAACCGTATAGCCGTTTTCCGCGTTGCGGTAGGTGATATCTGTTACCGTCGCTTCCAGTTGCTCCACAGCCGCCCCGCCTTTCCGAGAACTTGTCCCATCTAGGCAATTATACCATACGGCCGGGGCCTTGACAAAGCGGACCGGCGCCTTTACAATAGGGTTACAAATATGGAAAGGGTAAGGTTTTTACGAATGCGCGAATAATCGATTGCAAACACAATGCTGCCCTGATTTCAGGGTGTTGTTTTGCATCGGTTTAGCGCAAGAGGTGCCTTCCTTTTTTTGTGGGCTCTTTTTGTTTTGCGCCTTCCGATGCACACACGGGAGGTTTTTTATATGCCTATCTGTTACCTGGAAGTCAACCGATTGGAATTTCACATCGGCCAGCGAAGGCTGTTTTCCATCCCCCATCTGATCATCAACCAAGGGGATCGCATCGGGCTCATCGGTAGAAATGGCGCAGGAAAATCCACACTTTTGGCTGTACTGAGCGGGGAATGCGCTCCGGATTCCGGCACGGTGAGAAGGGAAGTCCCTATGCATCTGGTGCATCAGTTTGGCGCGCCGGAGGATGAGCTCGGCGCCCAGGCCCTGAAGGAATTCCGAGTCGTGGAGCCTGCCGCGCGCCAAACCCGCAGCGGCGGAGAGCAGACGCGCTTGCGCCTGGCGGAAAAGGATCTTTTGCAGGTCAAGCTGCTCCTGTGCGACGAGCCTACCGCCAACCTGGACGAGGAGGGCCGGGGGCTGCTTTACCGCAAGCTTGACCAATGCGACACCTTCGTACTTGTGAGCCATGACCGGGAATTATTGAACGGCCTATGCAACCGCATCTGGTTTTTGCAGGAGGAAACGGTCACCGATTTCCCTGGCAACTATGACGACTTCTTACGCATCCGCGAAACTGAAAAAGTGCAGCAAGCCCGGGACTATGAACGGTATACGGCAAAGAAAGCACAATTGGAGGCTGCCCTGGACACCGTTTCTCGAAAGGCGGCTAAAATGAAGGGCCCGCCCAAGCGCATGGGCAACAGTGAGGCTCGGCTGCACAAGCGTGACAACAAATCCCAGGAGCAGCTGCACAACGCCAAAAACGCTATGAAAACGCGCCTGGAGAAACTGGAGAAGGTGGACCGGCCCCGGGAAGAAATGACCATCCGACTGGATTTTTCCCTTACCGACCCGCCCCAAAGCCGCACGGTAATCCGGGCGGAGCATGTATCCTTCGGCTATGACAAGCCGCTTTTGAAAGATGTCTCCTTTGAGCTTCCCTTGGGCAGCAAGACTGCGCTGTTAGGGCCTAACGGGGCAGGCAAATCCACTCTTTTGCGATTGATCCGTGAGGAAGCCTCCGGTGTCCGCAAGACGCCCAAGGCTACCCTGGGCGTCTTTTACCAGGAGTTTGAAACTCTGGACATGGATGCATCCGTTCTCCAAAACGCCCTCAAGGCCAGCATCCAGTCGGAAACAGTGGCGCGCACGGTATTAAGCCGCCTGCTCTTTTCCCGGGACGACCTTCAAAAACCCGCCTCCGTCCTTTCCGGGGGCGAGCGGGTGAAGCTGGCCTTTGCCCAACTTTTCCTTGGTCCGGCCAACGTTCTCCTTCTGGATGAGCCCACCAATTACCTGGACATTCACTCCCTCTCGGTGCTGGAAACCATGCTTAAGGAATACGAAGGCACCGTGCTTTTTGTCTCCCATGACCAGGCCTTTGTCTCCGCCGTGGCCACCCGCTTGCTCCTATTGGATGATGGCCGCCTGACCGCTTATGAAGGCCCCCTGGTGAACTATCAGCAAAAGCAGGCCTCTCCCGGTGATGACGCCGTCACCCGTTCCCGGCTGCAAATGCGCCTCTCCCAGCTCACCATTGCCATAGGCCGCGCCAACCCCCAGGAAAAGGAACGCTTAGAAATCGAGTACGCCGCATGTCTCAAGGAGTATCAGGGAATACGGGGATAGAAAATGAATATGCGGGGAGGGCTTCCTTTGAAAAGGAAACCCTTCCCGCACTTTTATGGGATGGAAAGTAAAACCAGCGCAAAACACCCGTTCCATTCCCCTCCTGCGGAGGGGTGGACGGCGAAGCCGGACGGGGTGGTTGCCTGCGGCGCGCTGATGCGTCCCTGCTGACCACCCCGGCGCTGCGCGCCACCCCTCCACAGGAGGGGAATGAAACGAGAGCCACCTATATAGCTATAGCTATACCTCACCCGGCGCTGTTCCTGCGGCCTGCGCAATCCTCCCCTTCACCCTCTCTTCTCCCATCACCTGCATGACCTCATACAGATCCGGAGAATTCTCCCGGCCTGTCAGGGCATACCTGATAACAGCGGCGGCATCGGCTAGCGTCCCTAAATAGGCGGAAGGATTGGCGGCATAGGCCTTTTTATCCAAGGCATATCCAAACTTCCCGGCCACGGCCTTTAAATGCTCGTACCACGCTTCTTTTGTCCGCACAGGGTCATACTCCTGTGCATACATCCGCAAAAAGGCGACCTGCTGAACCCCGCCAGGAAGCACTTCTGGATCAACAGAAAAGAATTCCTCCCAGAAATAGCCGAACGCATCCCGGACGTCTGCCCATTTTCCGATATCCTTGCGCGGTTTGGCGATGCCCCTCCCGATCCCCAGCACCCCCAGGGCATATGTCTGATCCTTCATGAGCGTATCATATAGCACGGGATCAAACTCCTGCGCCCATGGGACCAGCTCGCTTAAAACCTCCCCTGCATCCATCACTGCGATCACATCCTTGGCGATATCCCGCAGCTTCTCCACATCAAACACTGGCCCGCTAACGCCCAGGTTTGTAAGGTCGATCGCATACGCCTCCAGAGGCAATTCGGGATGCGCCCTGCGCCAGTCCTCATAGGCCGAGTTGATCAGGCGCATATAATATTCCCTCAGCGCCAGGGGTGGGATCCCCTGGGCCCTGTAATAGGCAGCGTGGCCGTCCGCGTCCCGGCGCTTGCTGAACTTGCGTTTGGAGGCGCCCTCCTTTTTCATGATGGGCGCCAGGTGACCATAGACCGGCGGCTTTTGCCCCAGCACTTCAAAAAGCTGCCGGTGGATGGGATAGGAGGAAAGCCATTCGTCCCCCCTAACCACATGGGTCGTATACATCAGCGAATCGTCCACAGCATGGGCAAAGTGGTACGTGGGCAGGCCGTCGGACTTTAGCAGAACGATATCCTGCACATTCTCCGGCATGATGACCTCCCCCTTGAACAGATCGTGAAAACTTATTTTGCGCCCTGCTTCTCCGGGAGACCGCAGCCGGATCACAAACTGCTTCCCAGCCTCTATCTCCCGTTCCACCTGCTCCAATGCTATCTCCCGGTGCACCGCCCACGCGCCATAATATCCGATGTCAACACCCTGCCGCTTTTGCTCCGTGCGCATGTCCTCCAGCGCCTGCTCATCGCAAAAGCAAGGGTATGCACGGCCCTGCGCCACCAGATCCTTGGCAAAGGCCCGGTAGATATCCCGGCGCTGACTTTGAACATACGGCGCGTATCCGCCGATTTCGATCCCGTCCGGGAAATAGCCCTCCTCATACGCGATACCAAACCTGCGCAGTTCCTGGGGGATGCGGTCTTTCGCGCCGGGAACTTCCCGTTTTTGATCCGTGTCATCCAAACGCACATAGAATGCGCCGCCCGTTTGCTTTGCCAAGCGGTAGCTAAGAAACGCCGCATACATCGTGCCTATGTGCATTTCTCCCGTGGGGCTGGGCGCCAGGCGCGTGACCATGGCTCCGTCCGGCAGATTTCTTTGTGGATAGCGCGCGATGATCTCCTGAACTTGCGCATGAACATCCGGGAACAACAAGTCTGCCATTTGCCGATATGCTTTCATACTCTTCCCTCCAATAAAAAAAGCCCTTCGCCCCTGAAAGGACGAAAGACCAGCTTTCGCGGTACCACCTATCTTGATTGCCATGCAATCCGCTTTACGGGCATCCATCAATGCCCTTCCCCTGTATCGTGGGGTCACGGAAGGCTGGCCAAATGCTTCACCTTCTGCTCCGGCTCCTCGTTCAATGGCCTCCATTGCCCGCTTGCACCTTACCGGGCTCTCTTGAAATGGTTAACCATCTACTCTCATCCATCATCGCAACATATGGAATTGCCCCCAATTATACCACGCGGCCGCTGGTTGTCAAGGTGGTGCGCGCTCCAAACACTTCCCCTTCGTAAACGGTGATTTAGCGGGCTGCGAGCGTAGTAATCGGGCGGGAAGGCACACCTCCAAAAGGCTTCCCCTTGAGTTCCGGAGCCCCGCGCCGCCTGTGGCGGATGAAGCTAAGCGTAGGAAACTTGCGAAACGAGCAATGCCAGCATAGCGCAGCAGTGCGGCGATTGAGCAAGCCGAGTGGCTAGCTGTCGCACGCAAGCGACTGAAGAGGTGTTCTGCTCGAAAGGAAGGATGTATCATTTCCAAAGCTGGCGCGCACCAACACCTCTTCCGCCTCCTTCGTCGGCACCTTCCCCTCAAGGGGCAGACTTTTGGTGGCTGGTTTCAATCAACTGAAAGCAACAGCTTGAATACAGCATGAACCGCGCCGCTAAATCATCGTTTACTTGGGGAGCCTTTTTTAGTTGGCCACAGCAACTTCCGCCTGCAAAAGTGCCCTCTCCTGGAAAAGCTATCATTGCTTGTGATATACTAAGCAAAACGCTATTCTTTGGGAGGTCCCATGACGCCCCAGACGCTGTCCTTAAGCAATATTTCCTACTCCTTCACCCCGGAAAAAGCGGCGGTGCAAAACATTAACGCCGAACTTTCCCCGGGCAAGCTCACCGTGCTTATCGGGCCCAATGGCTCGGGCAAGACCACGCTTCTGCGTTTGGCGGCAGGGCTCTTATCACCGCAGGCGGGAAAAATATCCCTAAACGGCCGCAACATCGCCCACATCCCACGCAGGGAGCGGGCCAGGCTCATCGCCCTTTTGCCTCAGCGGGAGGAATCCCTGCCGGATATGACGGTGATGGACTTGGTGCTGCTGGGCCGCACGCCTCATCTTTCCCTGCTGGCCCAAGAGGGTCCTGCCGACCGGGAACTAGCCATGGCGGCTATGAAAGAGACCGGGGTAGCGGAGTTTTTTAGCCGCCCCCTTGACACCCTCTCTGGGGGCGAGCTCCAAAGGGCGGCCATCGCCCGGGCACTGTGCCAGCATACTCCGGTGCTTTTGCTGGACGAGCCTGTAGCCAGTTTGGACATCGGCCATCAGGCCACGGTGATGAACCTCCTTGCCCGCCTAGCTCGGGAGCAAGACCTGGCCGTTGCCTGCGTGCTCCATGATTTGAACCTGGCCGCCCATTTTGCCGACCACGTGCTTCTGCTCCTTCGCGGGCAGCTGATTTGCTCCGGCGCGCCGGAAGAAGTTCTTTCGGAGGATATGCTTCTGCGCGCCTATGGCATCCCAGTCAAGCGCCTGACGATGGGCTTAAGCTTCGCCATGGCCCCTGATTTCGGGGAAAATTGCCAAGAGTCCCCTGCATTTCCCAACATACGGGTGAAATCTTCGTAAACGACCCGAAATATGGTTGATTTTGTGCCATTTTTGACAATTTATTTCTTGCGGACACTGAAAAACACTTGCATTTTTAAGAACAAACCTGTATAATTTGTAATGTACCAAATAAAGGGGGTGCTTCATTATGAAGTCCGTCAACATCCGCCTCAGCTTGGCTGAAAACGTAAAGACGTTCGTCAACGTTGTCAACCGTTACCCCTACGACATGGATCTGCGCGCTGGCCGCCACGTGGTGGATGCCAAATCGATCCTGGGCATCTTCAGCCTGGATCTGAGCAAGCCTATCACCCTGGAAGTCTACACCGATGACTGCGGTGACCTGATGGCCGAGATCCAGCCCTTCGTCGCCTAAAAGGCGCGGGCAGCCTGCCAAGGCAGGCATTGCATATTGTCTTTTCTCCCCTCAGCCTGCCGGTTTGAGGGGTTTTTCCTGTGATTTCTGATAATAGGAGGGCGCGCCGGCATGCTGAACCGCAAAGCCTCCGATGTGGAAAACAAGCTGCTTGTTCTGCTGGCGGTGGACCAGCTGGGGCCGCTGACGAACCTTCAACTCCTGCAGTTCCTGGCAGAAAACGACCTGATGGATTATATCACCCTGCAGTTGGCCCTGGGCGAACTTACGGAGGCCTGCCACTTGGAGAAAATGCCCCACGCCCTGGGTCCCCTGTACACGCTGACGATGGAAGGACGAGAATCCCTTGCGCTGTTTTCCCGCCGGATCCCCCACAGCAGCCGGACAATTATTATAGACGGCGCGGCGGACTGGCGGGCGAGGTTTCAGCGAGAAAAGCAAGTCCTATCGGACTTTCATCGTCTGGAGAACGGGGCCTATACACTAGAGCTTCGCCTGATGGAAAAGGACCAGCCCCTTTTGGAAATGACGCTGCTCCTTCCCTACCGGGATATAGCCGACCGTTTTTCCCGAAGCTGGCCTAAGGCAGCCGCCGACTTTTATGGATTTTTGATCAGGGAATTAGGCGACGATTTTTCCCCGAATGTTTCCCCTGGCGTCCCGCTTCCCGAGGGCACGTCCATTAGCCGCGAATATGGTCAGGGG
>JAEWAH010000027.1 GCA_023391725.1 Bacillota bacterium
CCGATATGTTATTATTGGAAATAAATACGTAAGCAGTTCTTTTTAAGCAGCCCGGGAAGGCCCTATTTGCCTGAAAGGAGGACGGGCGGTTGATCAAAGCCAAACTTCATGTTCCAAGCATAAACCAAAATATCATCAGCAGGGAAGACCTAGCGGCCAAACTGTTCCCTGCAAAGGATTGCAAACTGACGCTTGTCACGGCGCCCGCGGGCTATGGCAAAACGACCGCCGTGCTGGACTGGCTGAACACATGCGGCCTGCCCTTTGCATGGCTGTCGCTGGACACCGCAGACAATAACCCCGCCTCATTCTGGCAATATATGTGCGCCTCTCTGGAGGACATCGCAAGTGGCTTAAGCCAGGATACAGCGCCTGTCCTTTCTTCCCAGGAGCTGATAAAAGCCGGCATCCACATTGATGTGCTGCTGGAGCGGCTTTCGTCTGTCCCCTTCGATTTCCTGCTGGTGCTGGATGATCTTCACCTAATCAGCGAGCCGACGATCTTGGAGGGTCTTTCCCGCCTAATTGATCATCTTCCCCCGAAGATGCACCTGGTCTTCATCAGCCGGACGGAGCCGCCGCTGGATCTTTCGCGGCACAGGATCAAGTGGCAGATTCAGCAGCTTACTGAGTCGGATTTACGTTTCTGTGGCGAAGACATTTCCCGTTTCTTTAAGGCCCGAGGCTACCGCCTGTGCGAGGATGACCTGAACGAGATCAAGCGATATACGGAGGGCTGGGCCGCCGCGATGGTCGCCGTGGCCATGTCCATGCACAATGGCGGCGGTATTGCCGCGCTTTCGCGGGCCAGCCGTGACATCGGGCAATATCTAAAGGATGAAGTCCTGCGCGCGTGGGAAGGAGAAAAAAGGGACTTTGCCCTGAAGACTTGTGTGCTTGACACGCTCACCATTCCTTTGTGCGATGCGGTGACCCAAAGCAGCAGCGCTGCAAGACTGCTCAAGGAGATCAGTGAGTCCAGCGGGTTCCTCGCCGCGCTGGATATAAAGCGGCAGGAATACAGGTACCATCCCCTGTTCAGATCCCTTCTTCAGGAGATGCTTCACGAGACCGCGCCGGAGGAAGCACCCGTACTGCATACCCGGGCCGGCGCCTGGTTCCGGAATCAAGGCATGATGCCCGAGGCCATCGAGCATTTTTTGGACGGCGGCGCTTACCAGGATGCCTTCCAACTGGTCGAGCATCATATCGATCCCCTGATCAGTAAAAGCGATATCGACAGGCCGCTTGCATGGGCCAAGCGCCTGCCGCAGAAATACCAGGACAGCAGCTTCAAGATCGCAACCATCTATGCGCTGCACTTTGCGCAGACCGGCAACTACGATTTATCGCGGCAATGGCTTGCGAAAATGAAGGCCCTCAGGGAAAATTACCCGTATGCTGACGGCCCGCAGTGGAGCGACTACAGCGATTCGGTATGCCTTCGGGTAGAGGCCAACCTGCTTGTCCGTGAAGGAAACATCCATACCGCCGCTCAGCTTTTTTCTGCTATGCAATCCTCCGGCCGGCACCACAGGATTCCGGGATATAACGATTTCAATAGGACGGATATCTACCTTTACCGCTGCCCCATCCATGTGCTGACTGATTTGTTCCGGCAAGATCCTGAAGGATATGGCAAAATGGCCGAGAACTACCGTTTACTGATCTCAAAGAATCCGGGCTACGCGCCCCTTGGGATCGGCGAATACCTGTACGAAAGCAACCGGCTGGAGGAAGCCCTGCCGTATTTGATCAAAGCAACGGAAGAGGCGCGGGCGGCGCAGTGCCCCGGAGCACTTGTGCCGGCTATGGCAAATATCGCGCGGATGAGGCGTGCCCAGGGGGACATCGCCGGCGCGCTTTGCGTGCTGGATGAATGCGAAAAGCTGCTCCCGGGCGGCGGAAAAGTTCCCTGGCTTTATTTGCTGCGGGCCTTACGGTGCCGTTTTTTTCTGGACACCGGCAGCATGGTTAGGGTACAGGAATGGCTTGCCGCAAGTACTCTCGGCCCCTTTACGCAGCTTGATAAGGTCAGGGAATTTGAGCTCATCACCTATGCCAGAGTCCTGCTTTCTCTGGACCAGAAGCAGGATGCCGGGCTGCTGCTCAAAAGGCTGCTGGCCTTCACCGGGGAGGCCCAGCGGCTGCACAGCCGTGTGGAGGTCCTAAACCTGCTGGCGCTGCTTGCTTATCAAAACAATCAGGACTTGTCGGCCTTTAGGTTTATGGACGAGGCGCTTACCATTGGCATGCAGCAAGGATATGTACGAAGCTTTCTGGATGAACTGCCCCCCATGGCCCAAATGCTCCGGGCATACACTAAGTCCAGGCGCAATCCTACCGGGGACGACCTCCTGGGCGAGCGCAAGGCGTTTGCATCCGGTCTTCTTAAGCAGATGCGGGAGGACCTTCTGATGACGGCGCAGACAAGCGCCGAGATCCCCAGGGAAAGGTCGGAAAAAATACTGGAGCAGCTCACCGCGCAGGAGAGGAAGGTCCTGGAACTCATCGCCCAGGCGGCATCCAACCAGGAAATCAGCGAAAAGCTTGGCATCGGCCTGCGCACTGTAAAGGCGCATACGGCAAATATCTATGGCAAGCTGGGCATCAAGAACCGATCCCAATGCATCATGCTGGTCAGGGAATTGAAGCTGTTTTAAACGCGGAAGGAATATATCTGGTTCCATTAACCGACGGGATAAGTGCTTATTCGAGTACTTATCCCTTTTTTTGCTGTACTTTGGTACGATGTGCCTTCCCGCTTTTTATGCTATCTTCTTTTTGAATGGTGTAAGTCTGCCCTTCATTACCCGTCAAAATGGCATTAGAGCAAGGCTGGTCATGGCATCAGGCAGGCGGCTAGCCATCCCACTTCAGATATACAAAAAGCAAATGAAGGAGAGATACACATGAACTTTAAATCAAAATTGTTGGCCCTTGCTTTGGCAGTGACGTTCCTGGTAGGAGCTTTGCCAATGGCGGCGCTCGCGGCAACAGATATCACCGCCCAGATCACCGACGCCAATCTGCTGCAGGCGGTCCGTGACAGGCTTGGGAAAACCGCCGGCGACCCCGTCACGGATGTTGAGATGGCCTCCATCATCGACCTCAACGCTTATAACCGCGGCATCACGAGCCTTGCCGGGCTTCAATACGCGACAAGCCTTCAAGAGCTTTTCGCCAACGACAACAGTATTTCTAACCTTTCGCCCCTGTCCGGCCTCACCAGCTTAAAGAGGCTGTATTTATGGAACAACGACATTACAGACATCACGCCCCTCTCGGGGCTGACGGGGCTGAACAACCTGGATCTGAACACCAACAACATTGCGGATATATCCTCGCTGTCCGGCATGACAAGCCTACAGGCGCTGAGCCTCTACGGCAATAGCATTACAAATATCTCGGCCATCAGCAGCCTTACTGCCCTTTCCGACCTGCAGCTGGACAGCAATCCCGGCATCACGGATTATTCCCCCGTTGTGGGGCTTGCAAACCTTCATACCCTGTCGCTCTCCAACAACGGCATTACCAGCGTTTCGGTATTATCCCCCCTTACCGGGCTCACCTGGCTGAACCTTGAGGGAAATCAGATCAGCGATATTTCCCCTTTGGCCGGGATGACCGGCATGCAACGTCTGGATCTGGCCGGAAACGCCCTCCAGGACATTTCGGCGCTTTCTGGCATGACGCATCTTTGGGAGCTGATGCTGTATACCAATCAGATCAGTGACATCTCCCCCCTGACGTGGCTGCCGATCCTAACCTTCCTGGATCTGTACAATAACAGGATCAAAAATGTTTCTCCGCTCTCGGGGCTTACCAATCTGACTGAGCTGTATATCAACAAGAATAAAATCAGCGACATCCGGCCGCTGGATACGCTGATTGCCAATGACAGCGCCCTGACCAGTCTCTATATGGGGTACAATTATCTGAACCTGACAGCGGGTTCGGACTACCAGGGCCAGGCCTACGCGGCCGCGGCCACCATCGCCATGCTAAATACAAAGGGCATTGCTATCGGCAGCACAACAACCACCCAGTACGACCTGGCCTCCACCCCGTTTGCGACGCAGGCGGCGCATACGTCATCCAGCGTGACCATCAGCTGGGATCCCATACCAAACACCAACTACGGCATTTCGCGCACGGGTGAAGACGGTGTGAACGTAACTTTTATAGGCCGCTATGACGGGAACAGGGCGGTCACTTATACCGATAACACGGTCGTGCCCAACTGCAGCTACGTCTACACTGTAGTCGCGGATATTTATCGTGGAGACCCCTTTGTGGTGGAGCCGGTTCACCTGTCTCAAACTGTAGCTGTCACAACGGACACTGATCCTTCCATGACTGGCCCCGTGTTTACGGTACAGCCCAAAAACGCAGCGCATACATACGGAGACACCGCAAGATTCTTAGTGTATGCCGTTTCGCCCAACGCCGGGGTACTTTCCTACCAGTGGCAGGTCTCCGCGGACGGCGGCCTTAACTGGAATGATGTCGCCGCCGGCGCAAATACCGCGGCCTACCGCACAAATGCGCTGCATGCCGCAGACAATGGCGCCATGTACCGCTGCGCCGTTACCAACACCAAGGGCGAGACGGCGAACACCGCGTATTCCAACCCGGCAACGGTGACAATGAGCGCATATTCGCCCGAAAGCGACTTCTTTTTCTATGCTGAAGCCAACGCCATCTATGATTACCTTGGTTCCAGCGAGATCGTCAACATCCCCCCCACCTTCGGCGGAACGCCCGCTACCACCATAGCCACCGCCGCGTTTTCCTATTGCAATACCATCACCAGGGTTGTCGTCCCGTCCAGTATAACCACCATCGAAATGCAGGCATTCTATAACTGTCCTAACCTTAAGAGCGTTAGCCTGCCGGACAGCCTGACCACCCTGGGCCAAGCAGTGTTCATGTATGACACGGCGCTCACGTCCATCACCATTCCCCCCAACATCACCCTCATTGGCGACAGCACCTTTATGTATGCATCGAGCCTTGCGCACATCTTGTTCCTGGGAGCTCCCCCGGCGCTTGGCTCCCAGGTGTTCTTTGGCGTCCCCGGCTCCCTCAAAATCAACTATTATGCCGATAACACCGCTTTTGCCGCTGCGGTCTCAGGCGGCAAATGGAACGGTTACGACGCTATCCCGCTGGTCACCGTGACCTATAACGCAAACGGGGCAACCGGCGGCGATGTGCCCACGGACGCCGCCATTTATGAGCCGGGTCAAAGCGCGACCGTAGCGGGCAACACGGGCAGCCTTACAAATGATGATCTCGTCTTCGTGGGCTGGAATACCGCCGATGATGGCAGCGGCGTACATTATGCCGCGGGTGCGGCGCTGCCCATCGACGGCACGGGGAATGTGACCCTGTACGCCGAATGGGCGGCACTTCCGGTCATCACAACGGCTGCGCTTGCGGACGGCGTGGCCGGCGTATCCTACAGCCAGGCCTTGGCGGCCGATGGCACCGCGCCCATCACCTGGAGCCTTGTAAGCGGCGCGCTGCCCGGCGGCCTGTCTCTGAACACAAGCACCGGCGTGATCTCCGGCACTCCGACAGCTGCCGGTACCTATCCCTTCACCGTGCAGGCCACCAACAACGTGGGCAATGATACTCAGGCCCTGAACATCACCGTCAGCGCCCCGCCGTTCATCACCACCACGAGCCTGCCGGGGGGCGCAGTCGGCGTGCCTTACAGCCAGACCTTGGTATCTGACGGCACTACGCCCATTACCTGGAGCCTTGACGCTGGCACGCTGCCGGACGGCCTGACACTGGCCACGGACACCGGCGTGATCTCCGGCATCCCCACACTCCCCAATATGTACACCTTCACCGTAAAAGCCGCCAACGCTGCGGGCAATAATACCCGGTTCCTTTTTATCGCTATCGGCATCCTGCCTTCCATTAACAACTCTAGTTTGCCGGATGGCAAAGTTGGCACAGCCTACAACCAAATTTTAACGGCTGACGGCACCGCGCCCATCACATGGACAGTCAGCGCGGGCAGCCTGCCGGACGGCCTGTTACTGGACGCAGGCACCGGCGTGATCTCCGGTACTGCGACAACTTCCGGTGTCTATAACTTCTCCGTGCAGGCCACCAACAGCGCGGGCAACGATACCCATGCGCTGAGTATCACCATCACCGCTCCGCCGACCATCACCACCTCGATCTTGCCAAATGGCACGGTTGGCATGCCTTACAGCCAGACGTTGACTGCTTCCGGCACCGCGCCCATCACCTGGAGTCTTGACGCTGGCGCGCTGCCGGATGGCCTGTCGCTGGCCGCAGACACAGGCGTGATCTCCGGCACCCCGCCAACTGCCGACACCTATAACTTCATCGTGAGGGCCACCAACAGCGTGGACATCGATACCCAGGCCCTAAGCATTACTATCAACCCCGCGCCCACCGTAACGGGCGTGACTGTCAACCCCGCCGCCGTCTCGGTGCTCAAGGGTGGCACGCAGGCCTTCATAGCCGTTGTCGAGGGTTTAAACTACCCCAGCCAGACCGTCATCTGGGCCGTGACCGGCGGCGTCACCGGCACCACGATCAGCACTTCCGGCCTGCTGTCCATCGCCGCCAATGAAACGGCTGCGACTCTCACGGTTACGGCGACATCAACGATTGACACCTCCAAATCCGGCTCGTCCATCGTGACCGTTCTTGCCCCGACGCCTGCGCCCACCCCCAAGCCGACACCCGCCCCCACGCCCCAGACCCCCAGCAGCTACCTGGAAGACATAACACTCTCGGTTGGCAAGCTGAGCCCGACCTTCAAGCCCAAGACAACGGACTACACGCTGACGCTGGGCGAGAATGACGATCAGGTCAAGATCACGCCAGTAAAGGCATACAGCAAAGCCACCATAATCATCGACGACAAGAAAGTCGATTCCAAGACTGTAAAGCTTGCAAACGGCAAGAGCGCCCAGATGATCATCAAGGTTACCTGGAACAACAAGTCCACCACCTACAAGCTGACCATCAAGCGACCCAAGTCAACAAACAACCGGCTTTCAAAGATCACCGCCACCGCGGGGAAATTGTCACCGATCTTCAGCCCGGGAGTGAACAGCTACAAACTGACGCTGCCAGCGAACGTGAGCCGCGTAACCATCCAGGTAACAAGATCTTCGCGGCTGGCCAAGGTGTATACGGCCGCCCGTAAGACTTTCTACCCAAGGAAGGGTCAAACGATCAAGGTCACCTTCAGGGTGCAGGCCCAGAGCGGGGGCAGCCGGACCTACACTGTCATCATTACACGGGCCAAGAAGTAAAAGCGGACCGCACCATTAATAAAAGCAGACAGGGAGTACAAAACTCCCTGTCTGCTTTATTGCCGCTGGTGATAGGAGCCTTTTGCCGCTCCAAACGCTACTCCCTCTCGTTTTCCTTGGGATAGATCACCTTCACGTTCGCCTTCTGCAGCGTCTCCAGCCACTTGTCAGACGGCTTTTTGTCCGTGACCAGGCAGTCTATTTCATCGATCCCGCAGAATACCCGGTAGCTGGTGCGGTCAAACTTCGAGCTGTCGCAAAGGAAAACCGCCTTGCGGGCGCATTTGAGCATCTGCTTTTTGATGCACACATCCTCCTCGTTTACGTCGGTGATCCCGCTTTCCAGAGAGATCGACCTGGCGGAAAAGAAGAGGATGTCGCAGGTGAAGTCCGCCACCCGCTGGCGGGCGGCCTCTCCGGTAAACCCCCGGGCAAAGTTGTTGAGCAGCCCCCCTGTGCAGCAGATCTGCGCGCCGGGCACGTTATCCAGGCAATCCAGGGCCAATTGGGCGCTGTTGGTAAGGATCTTCAAATTATTCTTCTTGTTCAGGAAGCGCACCATGTGGGCAACGGTGCTGGTGCAGTCCAGGGAAATGTGCATGTCGTCCCTGACGAGCTTGGCGGCCAGATGGCCGATGGTGTTTTTCTCCGCCTTATTTTCAAAAGTGCGCAGCGTATAAGGGATCTCGCTGCTTTGATGCTCAATGAGCATGGCGCCCCCATAGGTGCGCCGCAGCAATCCTTCCTTTTCCAGCTGCTCAAGGTCCCGGCGGATGGTGGATGGACTGATGCCGTACTGCCGGGCCAGCTGGCTCACCATCACAGCCTTTTTCAGCTGCAGTTCCTTGATGATATCATCTACCCGCTGGATATTCAGCATGGCTTATCCTCCTGCTTACTTATGCGCGTTTTCTTTGCGCTCTTGTGCGCGCTTCTATCATACCACAAACATCGATGTAAGGGAAAAGGAGTTTCGCCCCTGCGGGGCGACCAGGGCGATGCTAACGCCCTGGACCTTCGGATTAATTTTTCGCAAATGGTTTTCAAATAAGCCCATCCTCCCTTTATGTTCCCCCTATGAAGTTTTCGCGGGTGGGGTGCGGGGGGGGGGCCGTTATCAAAAGGACGCCTCCCCGCC
>JAEWAH010000087.1 GCA_023391725.1 Bacillota bacterium
GCCTCCCGTTTGATAGACCCATATGATCTCGTTGAGCAGGTTTTTTTCCCCGAAGATCTCGTCGCACAAAAGCCGCAGATAGGCGTGCATCCTGTAATCGATGTGCAGAAAAAATACGCCCGTATCCTTGATCAGGCCATGGGCCAAGGTAAGCATTTCCCGCATAAAGGCAAGATACGATTCCTTTTCGGGGTACCGGTCAGAATATGCCGGCAGCATCACCTGCCGCCTGTCGGTGCACCAGCCTTCCTCCCCCACCCGCATGCGGTGCTGGAATAAATCTCCCGTCAAAAAAGGCGGGTCCATGTACAGGCACTGCACCTGCCCCGATAACTCGCTCAAAAGCCGAGGGCCCAGCCGGGTAGCGTCGCCCTGGAGCAAAAGCCCCCGCTCCCCCGTGCCGTGGCTTTCCACCCAGGCGCTGGCTTGAGCCCACATCATCCATCCCTCCAAAAAGGAACTATTTCGAAAGGAATGACTGCTTCAATTGTTCATAACTCTTGATCTCTTCCGTAACCACCTGCAAAAACCGCCGCTGCTCGTTATCTTCCATGAGCAGCCGCGCCGCTTCCTCTACCGACCTTGCAAAGCCCTCATAAAGGCCCTGCCTGCCAAACTTCATCAGGGGACAAACAGGCCAAGCGCGCACATCCATTGTAATGTTCGCTTCAAGGTCCCCGTCCTCCTGCCCCGATAAGAGGATCGCCAGGGGAAATATGCGGCAGGCAAGGGGCCGCGCCTCCCTTGGGCACTTGCCCTTACATACAAGGCGGCTGCCCAGCCGGTCTTTTGCAATCCGGCCCCAGGAACAGCCTTCATAATACCGCTCTTCCCCAGGGAACAGAAGCATCCCGTTTTCCCCTGTGACGTCACTTTGGCAGCAAGCGTTGCCGCAGTTCCGCCCGCAGTCCGATTTTAGGGGCGTCATGTCCTTGAGCAGTGCTCTGGCCTTGGAAAGCGCATCAATAAAGGCCATATCATATCCCCCGCATCAAGTGCTCCAGCAATATTTTTGCGCCGATGAGCAAAAGCACCGCCCCGCTGAAAAGCCCCGCGCGCTTTTTCATCAGGCGGTTAAGCTTTTCCCCCATCAAAACGGCTGGCACGCATAGCGAGAAGGTCGTGCACCCGATCACCAACCCGTGGGTTGTCTCAGATCCCCCGGCCATGGCCAGGGAAACGCCTGCCGCCAGCGCGTCCAGGCTGGTGGCCACCGCCAGTACAAACAGCCTTCCCACAGCCAGGGGATCTCCCTCGCCGGGGGACTCCGTACCGGGGTGTATATCCTCCCAGATCATGCGCCCGCCAACAAAGGCCAGCAGCCCAAAAGCCGCCCAGTGTTCCAGCGCCAGAAGACACGCATGCAGGCCCTGCCCCGCGATGATCCCGATAACGGGCATCAATCCCTGAAACACGCCAAACCAGGCTCCCACCCTGACCGCCTGCGAGACCGTCACCCGTTCAAGCAGAGCACCGGTGGCCGCAGCCGCCGCTAAGGCGTCCATGGAAAGGGCAAGCGCCATAAGCATAAGCTCCCAGATGGTCAAAACGGATCCCCCTCCAAAACAAACAGACGGCCGGGTATGCTGCCGTCCACTCCTGAAGGGTTATATGCATTGTAACATGAAAAAAGAAGCGCGGCAAGGCGCTGCCCTGCTTGCGCTTCTTGAACCATCAATTTTAATTCGCCAGGGGGTTGCGCACCGCGGCGTCGCTGTAGAGCCTTTCCAAGGTGGCAGCTCCGGCGATGCCGTCCACCGGCAGGCCGTTATATTGCTGAAAAGATTTCAAAGCTTCAAAGGTCTCATCATCAAATACGCTTGTATAGCCGCTGGTCATGTAGCCCAGCTCATATAGCATGGATTGCAGAAGCGCCACTTCCTCACCCTCGTCGCCCTTCATCAGCGTGGGGTATTGTACGTTGCCGGCAGTGGTGGCAGGCTTGGCCTTGATGGAGAACAGGATGTTCAGGGTGGCATTTCCTGCCACCCCGTCCACCTTCAGCCCGTTGATCATTTGAAATTCCTTGACCGCGTTATAGGTGCTCTCTCCATAGATGCCGTTGATGGTATCCTGGAAATAGCCCAGTTCGTACAGCGTGTATTGCGTGTCCAGCACGTTGGGCCCCTCGTCAAACTGCTTCAGGGAACCGATGACCTTGTTGTAGGAGGAAGTGTCGCCGTACAGCCTTTGCTGCGTGGCGGGACCGGCCACGCCATCCACCGTCAGCCCATTGGCGGCCTGGAAGCTCTGCACCGCCGTAATGGTGCCGGAGCCATAGTCGCCATCTACAGGACCGTTGTAATAGCCCAGCTTTTTAAGCTGTTGCTGGAGCCGCTTCACGTTATCCCCGGTGTCGCCTTCCCGAAGCGTGGTATAGCCGCCGTTGCCGCCTGAGGTGGGCGGGTTCGTGGCATTGGAAGGATTGGAGGGGACGTTCCCGGCCTGGCCCGCGTCGGAAGCAAACAGCTTGTTCAGCGTTGCCATCCCGGCGATACCATCCTGCTTGAGGCCGTTATCCCGCTGGAATGCCATCACAGCGGACTTGGTCCCGGCCCCGAAGTCGCCGTCAGCGGCGGTCTTCAAATAGCCCAGGGAGATCAGGCGTTTCTGCATGGCGCGCACGCCTTCCCCGTTCATACCTTCCTTTAGGGATTCGCCTACGTAGGCGGCCACGCTGCTGGCGCGGGGCGCGTTATTGGCGAATAGTTTTTCCTGGGTCTGCTGGCCTGCCTTGCCGTCATCCCAGATCTTGGCCTTTTTCTGGAATGCGACGACCGCGGCCGCCGTGGTCTCCCCATAGCTGCCATCGGCGGTGCCGGCCAGATAGCCCAGGGAAATGAGCCGGTTTTGCACCTGGCGCACGTCGCTGCCGCTATAGCCCACAGTCAAAACCCGGGCATTGCTAAGGTTAGGGGTAGCAGTGGGCCTGGGGGTGGCAGTCGCCCTTGGTTTTGCCGTCGCGTTCGAACCGGTGTTTGTGTTGCTGCCGGTGTTGCCCTTCGGCTTGGGAATGGCATAGTAACTGTACACGGCATCCTGTGTCTGCTGCCCGGCGATGCCGTCGGCATCCAGGCCGTTCACCTGCTGGAACGCCTTCACCGCGTTTACGGTGCCCGCTCCGTACGAGCCGTCCACAGTGCCTGTGTAGTAGCCCAGGTCCTTTAATTTTTTCTGCAGCTGACTCACCGCGTCGCCGTTGCTCCCGCTGCGCAGCACGCTGTCGTTCTGCTGCTGCGGCTTTTGCGTTTGCGAGTTAGAAGGCGGGTTCGTGGGCGCGGGCGGTGAAGTGGGGCCTTGGTTATTGTTTTGCGGGGGCTGCGTTGCCGTCGTCGTGCTGGGATCCGGCGTGGTGCCCCAGTCAGCCCAGTTGATTTGATTGACGCCCCCATTCTGGCTGGGTGTGGGGGTAGGCGTTGGTGTAGGAGCAATGGTCGTGGCGATAGCAATGTTTTCAAAAGGCAAGCTATTGCTCCCCACCGTCAGATTGTCCCCCTGCGTAATATCGGTTGGCGACTCGTAGCAGCTGCTCAGCAGCATTGCCGCCACCAGCAGCATTGCCAGCAGCGCCGCCTTGCGCATGCTCAGTTTCCTCATGTCGGCCGTCCTTCCTTCCATGCGGCAGGGCTGCCCTTGCGTGTCCCGCCGTGATCCTCCTGATGGTCCTCTTAGGTGATCTTCCTTATTGTATAGACTCATACATGCGATGGCAAGCACTTTTTCCAATGAAATCCGGCGGAAAACGTTCCCATCCGGCTGCTTGTCCATGCCTTACTCAAATAGGACGCATAAAAAGGCTTCTTTGTTCCCAGGAATGGGAAATGTTCAGGATTTTTTCAAGTGATCCTTATGGTTGATGCTCTATCAAGCATGCCTTTGTGTTCTTCGCATCAGCAATAGAAAGAACACGCCGCCGATGATGGCGGTCAATACGCCCACAGGCATCTCCAGCGGCGCCGCCACGATCCGGGCCAAAGTATCCATTGCGGACAGGAAAAGGCCGCCCATCAGGAAGGAGATGGGCAGCAGCCCCCTGTAATCTCCGCCCAGGAGCATCCGGGCCACATGGGGCACCACCAGCCCCACAAAGCCGATGATCCCACTTAATGATACCGCCGCTGCCGTGCACAGCGTAGATAAAAGCAGAAGCGCGCGCCGCGCGCCCTCCACCGGGATGCCAAGGCTGCTTGCAGACTCGTCCCCCAGGGAGAGGGCGTTGAGCACCTTGCCCGAAAATGAAAGCAATATTGAGAGCGGCAGGATGACAACCGTTGCGGCAATGACCTTCTCCCAATTTGCGCTGGTGAAGCTGCCCATGGTCCACTGGACGACGCGCTCGATCTTATCCCTGTGAAAGATCATCAGCGCCGCGATGGCAGCGGACAAAAGCGCCGTCATGGCAATGCCCGAAAGCAAAAGCTGACCCGGCGAGGCCTTCCCCCGGCTTGTGGATAGCAGATGCACCAGGATCACCGCCCCGGTCCCGCCCAAAAAGGCCAGCGCAGTTGTGACCCCCAGACCGAAGATGCCGCCGCCCAGCCCCAGCAAAAGCCCGACGGAAGCTCCAAAGGCCGCCCCGGAGGATACCCCCAGCAGGTGCGGATCGGCCATGGGGTTTTGAAAGATCCCCTGCATCAGCGCCCCGCACAGCCCGAGCCCCGCGCCTACCAGGTAGGATAAAACAGCCCTTGGCAGGCGAATATTAAAAAGGATCATCGCGTAACTTTCATTCAAAGGCGGCTGTCCCATAAGCCCGCGCCAAACTTCCTGCGCTACGCTTTCAAGCGGGATCCCCGCGCTGCCCACGGTGCACATCAAAAGCACCGCCACAGGCGAAAGAGCGGCCAGCAGCGCTGCCAGCAGGAATAGATCATGGCGCTTGTCCATAAAGGGTCTGCCCGGTCTCATCTTCGGCTCCTTGTATAGCTGATTTGGCTTTATTCGGATTGAAGCATCCCATTGCGGGAAACATGCGTCTGTAAAGACAATTTGCGCACCTGCTCTTGCACATTTTTAAGCACTGGGGTATGCTGAGGCTGCGAAAGTTTTCCTTGCGCGAATTCTCGGCCGAAGGGCCACAGGAGGGATTTTGATGTATCTTCCCTTTTTCTTCTCGCCTTACGATTGGCTGTATATACTCCCGGGGCTTTTGCTGGGCCTGTGGGCGCAGTTCAAGGTGAAAAGCGCCTACGCCAAGTACTCCCGGGTACGCTCCATAAGCGGCCGCCCCGCCAGCGAGGTGGTGAGAGACCTGCTCCGGGAGAATAATAACGGCGGCGTCCGGGTGGAATTGACCCAGGGGACGCTTACCGACCATTATGA
>JAEWAH010000130.1 GCA_023391725.1 Bacillota bacterium
CGGTGTTCCTGGCGGAGGGCAAGGTCTGGGTGCCGGTAGAAGTGCAAATACGCACCATCGCCATGGATCTATGGGCCAGCCTGGAGCATCAGCTGCGCTACAAGGAGCCCCAACGGGTTCCCCGGGAGCTTTCGGCGGAGCTTTTAAGAACAGCAGGGGACATGGCGGAGATAGATTTGCGGATGCAGCGCATTTATAACATGGTGGAAAAGCTTGCGGGAGGGAGCCCGAGCGGGGAGCATGGATAAGGGGAGGTAATCAGGCAGCCCAAGCATGCAAGAAGATGGCGGCCGAAGGTTTCCAAAGAGCTCCGTAACCCCGCCTCCGCCTGTGGCGGAAAGGGGCGGGGTGGAGAAGGCTGGCGAAACGAGCGATGCGAGCGGTAGCGTGGCGGCGCGACGATTGAGCCAGAGGGAAAGCCCTTTGGTCGCACCCGCAGGTGCGAAATCATTTTCTTTATCCTATATATGCTTGGCTACTATTAGCGCATGGCATCAAAAATCCCGGGCATGCTACCTTCAACGCTTGTTTGGAGGTAGATCATGACCGGGGTTTTGTTTTGCATTCTGGCGGGGGCTGCCATGAGCTTTCAGGGGGTCATCAACACTAGGCTTGGGGAAAAGATCGGGCTGTACGAATCCAACGTATTCGTGCAGGGCACGGCCTTCCTGCTCTCCCTCATTGCCCTGTGGCTGCTGGGCAAGGGCCGCCTGGGCGAACTTGTAAAGATGCCCTGGTATCTGTGGATGGGCGGCGTGCTGGGGCTTGTGATCACCATGACGGTGATGATGGGTATCAAGGAATTGAGCCCCACTGTAGCCATCGCCACCATTCTCATCGCCCAGTTGCTGGCCGCGGCCCTCATCGACGCGTTCGGCCTGATCGGCACGGAAAAAGTCCCTTTCGCCTGGAACAAGTACGTGGGCATGGCGCTGCTCGTCGGCGGAGTGCTTTTGTTCAAATGGAAGAATTGATGCAAAAGCGTCATCACAAAGATATTAAGTACCTGATGCCGCCTGGGACACAGCCTCCAGGGGAACATCAAGGACGGCTAGGATTTCTCCCGTATCGGTATTCATGGCCTGTATCTTGATTGATTTGGGTATTTCTTTTACGGCGGGCCACCACGCTGTATACTGGTATATATCCATCCATTGACTATTTCTCCATGCTGATCCGACGGTGCCTGTGATGGTTTCGCGAAGCCGCGTAACAGTTTTCCCTTGATCGTCCAACATTTCCACTTCAAATCCTATGCTGCTTCCCTGCTGCTCGCTGTCTTCCCACTTCAACTCTTCATGGAATTCCGTGAAAAATTCCCCATAGGTGGCTATATGCTTGAACTTCCCCTCGTCTCTCAGCCTGTCTTTGTGCTGCCATGCTTTGAGGATGGCGCTTTGCACGGCGTCCTGCCGGTCCTGTACCCGGCGGAGCAGCGCGCAGCTCAAATGGTACATGGTCTCCGTCAGCCGGGTTACCTCGGCCTCAAACGCTTCCTGTGTCATGAGAGGACTCCTTATCAGCACTGATGCCTATATGACGCGGTATGGAAGAAAAAGGTTCAGTAGGAATTGAGATGCTTTTTCATAAGGGGCATCCGGCAAACGGATATATATGAAATATATCGGCGGTCTACGTGACCTCCTTGTCAGGTATCCTACTTTTTGATATAGTAGAGCAAAGGCATGCAAATCAAAACAAAGGATGGAGCCGTATGATCGTTCGCAAAATCAGGGAAAACGAACTGCTGGAGGCCCACCGCATTTCAGCTCTCAGTTTCCATTGGTCCCTGGATGACAAAGGGAAAAGCCCGGAGGAGTTTGCCAAGGAAGCCCGGGCAAACCCACAGGACAAGCTGGTTTCTGTAGATACCGATATTTGGGCGTCTTTCACCGACGGGGAAGAAATGATGTCTGCCATGGGCGTGCTGCCCTACAAGATCGCCTTTGACGGGCATCAGGTAGCCATGGCCGGTATCGGCGCCGTGTGCACCTATCCCCAGCACCGGCGCAAGGGCGCGGTCAAGGGTATGTTCCTGCACGCCCTGAACGACATGTACGACAGGAAAATCCCCTTCTCCTACCTATACCCTTTCAGCGAGCAGTTCTACGGGAACTTCGGCTACCACCGCTCCTGCGCCAGCATCTTGTGGGATTTCGATTTGAAGACCATCCCCGACTATAAATGGCAAGGTTCCTTCACCTTGCATAAGCCCGGCGAGGCGTTGGATGATTTCAAGACTGCCTATCAGGCCTTTGCCCCTCATTGGAACATGATGGTGTACAGGGACGATTTTGACTGGAGCCGTGTGAAAGACGCCGATCCCTTTAAAGGGGAAGGCCACGCCTTCTTATATAAGGACGAAAAGGGGAAGCCCGCAGGCTACCTGGTGTTTGAAAAAAGGACCGGCGAGAAGGACCGCAGGATCTTGAGCTGCAGGGAAGTGGCCTTCGACAGCTTTACGACCCTTAAGGCCCTGATGGCCTTTTTGAAGACGTTCGCCGCCGACTATGAAGGCGCCTCCATGCAGATGCCTTTCTCCCTGAACCTTGGGTTTTTCTGCGCCGATTATCCTCAATCGGGCACCACCCGGAAGGTCGCGATGAACGGCATGGCCAGGGCGGTCCATGTGGAGGAAGTGCTACGTTTGGCAAAATATCAGGGCAGCGGAAGCCTTGACCTGTACGTACATGATGATTTCCTGCAAAAGAACAACGGGCTTTATCATATTGCTTTTGAGGATGGCAAGGCAAAGGAAGTTGCGTTCACTCCCCTGCCCTGCGCCGCTTTGGGCCAGACAGGCAAAAAAGCGGATGTGGAGATCAGCGTGCAGATTTTCTCCGCCGCTATACTGGGGAATTACGATGTGGCTGACTTTGAATATCTGGATGGCGTTGCCCTCTATTGTGATAGCGAGAAGGCTTCCCGAGTATTCTACAAAAAGCCCAACTGGATCAATAATTACTTTTAAACCGAAACATCTCCTGTACTCGACGTTACTAACACCTCATCCGTCGCTTCGCGCCACCTTCCCCTCAAGGGGAAGGCTTTTTTTGTTTATTGAAAGCTTAATTCTTTTTTATCTATAGTTTCGCACCCTAAGGTCCAGGGCGTTAGGATCGCCCTGGTCGCGCCCGTAGGCGCGAAACCCTTTATCCACCACACTCTGTTACATCAAAAACTGAATCGACAACATATGTCGAACGATTGTGACATTTCCTGCATAAACTCCCAAATTTCGAGGAAGGATAGTGATAGTACACAGGCAAATACTGTTGGAAGCAAACAAGGAGGGACGATCATGCTCAATCACGCCAAGCAGCGGGACAAGCTGACAGTGGCCCTTTCCGGCGAGCTGGACCATTTCAGCGCCATGAGCGTGCGCAGAGACCTGGACGAGCTCCTTTCCGATCCGGTGGTGCGCCATTTGATGCTGGACATGGCGGAACTGAAATTCATGGATTCCTCGGGCATCGGGGTGATCCTGGGCAGGTACCGCATCCTGGCCGCCCGGGGCGGCAGCGTATGGGTCAGGAATATGAACCCACAAATCAACCGTATTTTTCTTTTGTCCGGCATGGGGCAAGTCATTCATGTAGCCAAGCAGGAATAGGAGGCGCACAAATGAACGGCAGGAATCATATGCAGCTATCTTTCTTGGGATGTCCCGAAAACGAATCCTTTGCCCGGGTGGTGGTCGCCGCCTTTGCCGTGCAGTTAAGCCCCACGGTCTCGGAGATTGCCGATATCAAGACCGCCGTGAGCGAAGCCGTGACCAACGCCATCATCCACGGCTACGAGGGCACCCAGGGCATTGTAACGCTCAGCGCCTCCTATACGCCGGGGGGCACGCTAACCGTGGAAGTATCCGATAGCGGCAAGGGCATCGCGGATATCAACCAGGCCATGCAGCCCTTTTACACCTCTCACCCGGAGCAGGAGCGCTCCGGCATGGGCTTTGCCGTGATGCAGACATTCATGGACGATGTGGAGGTTTCCTCTACCGTAGGGCTGGGGACCGTGGTGCGCATGCGCAAGACCATCGCGGCGGCCCGGTCCGCCTGACAAATGAACGATATGGAACAAGCAGACAGCATGCAGCTCATCGCCTGCGCGCAGGAGGGGGACCAGGAGGCGCTGGAAGAAATGACGCGCCGGAACCTGCCCCTGGTCAAGTGCGTGCTGTGCCGCTTCTCCACCTTTGGAAGGGATTCGGAGGAGCTGTACCAGCAGGGCTGCATGGGGCTGGTGAAAGCTATCCAGCGCTTTGACCTTACTGCCGGGGTGCAGTTTTCCACATATGCCGTACCTACGATCCTGGGGGAACTGCGCAGGTTTCTACGGGACGACAGCCCTGTGCACCTGGGCCGAACAGGCCGTGAGCGGAGCCAACTAGCCCGCAGGACTGCCCAGCGGCTGCGCATTGTTTTGAACCGGGAACCTACCGTGCCGGAAATCGCACAGGCCATGCGTATCCCGGCCGCGGAGCTTGTGCTGCTGCTGGAAACAGGCCGCAAGCCGGTCTCCCTGGACAGTTCGCCGGATTCCGGCATGGGCGGGAAACAGCTCTCCTGGGGGGAAATTTTGCGGGATCCCCGGAGCGAATCCTGGATGGAGCGGATGTTTTTGCGCGATCTGATTTCCAGGCTCCCCAAGGCGGAGCAATGGCTTTTGTATTTAAGATATGCCGCTGAAAAGACACAGGCGGAGACCGCGGAGCTGCTTCATATGACGCAGGTGCAGGTATCCCGTCTGGAGGCAAGGGTGCGGATCGCGCTGAGGGAACAATGGAACGACGCCGGGTAACGGAAGGTGCCAGGTCTGTGCATCAAAAACCTGGCGTACGAAGGCGCGTATCATGGAAGTTATAAGACCATCCCCCAAGACGATAGAGAAAGCAATAAGTTAGGTCTCTCTGGAAAAGAGGCCTCTCGTTTTGTTAATTTTTTCTCATTCTCTATTGCGTTTCAGGATTGTTCTATGATACAATTCTAACGAACGTAAGAAAGGAGGGATGCGCATGGCGGAATCGGATATGAAACTCAAAATCAAAAACGTGGCCATCGACCATTTCAACAGGGATGGCTACCATGGCACTACCATACGCAACATTGCAAAGGACGCCGACTGCTCTTTACCCATGGTCAATTACTATTACAAGAGCAAGAAAGAATTGTTCCATGAGATCATCAAGGTCGATTATTTCGAGTTACTGAGCAGGCAGGCCACAAAGCTGAAGATCAACAACGACATTTTAGGCTTTTACACAGAATTCGTATTTGGCCTTAACCACTTAAGCGAACATGAGAAAAAAGTCTATCGTTTGGGAATCAAAGTATATCTTGGTTTTGACGGCGACGATGAATTGGCGGAAATCATGGATACCTGGAAGCAATCCATCCTCCCCCGCCATCATGAGCTCATGAAATCTTTCTTGGCAGGCAGAAGCAATGATGTTTATATCGTCCGCGCACTCATTGGCCTGATGGCAAACCAAATCGAGAGCATTGTGGTCAAAGGCCTTTTTCTTAAGGAGGAGGAAATACGCGGGGAACTGTCTGTTGTCTTAAAGGGGGTCACATAATATCTTTTCACCCATTTCTAACGAACGTAAGAAAGAACAAAATAGTTTGAGAGGATGATGACCATGGAAATCGAAAAGAAATTGGCGCTTAAGCAAAACACCTATGCCGCCGCCATTGCGGAGACAATCAATACCTACGATAAACTGAAGGTGCTCGACAGCATTGTGGATCAAAAAAAGGGACGGCAGGCGCAAACGGCTCCCTATATGAATGCGCAGCTGGGAATCAATGCCCCGGACGAGGTCTTTACCAAGCTGTCCGACGTCTTTGGTTGTGCAAACTGGACTATTGAGAAAACCACGGATGGATTTGTTGCGACCGCCACATCCTGCAAGCTTTGCGCCCTTTCAAAGCGCATGGGCGGCGCAAATCCCTGCAGCGGATGGTGCCTTGACCCGATGTTCGCCATGATTAATTCCCTGGCAAACAACGAGACCGGCAGTTTCCACGTCGCTGTGCAAAGCACTCTGATGACGGGAGACTGCTGCAAGGTCACGGTCACGTATCAATCTATTGATGAATAACGATCAAAAGGCCTTAGCGAGATTTACGGGAGACGGCGGCCCGGCTGATCAGGCAAAAATCAATGATGTCTACGGACTGGCCATGGATCAGCATGATAACCTTTACTTTGTGGACAGCCTGAACTTTGCTGTCAGGAAAATCAACATCCCTTCGAAAGTCATCACGACTGTTTGCGGCAAAGGCAAACCGGGTGAGATCACAGAATTTGAGCGCATAGACCGCTGCCATCTGGGAGGGATAGCGCATCCTAAAGGCACAACAGACGCAAACGTACCTCACGGCCTGGATGTAAATGAGGAGGGGTACTTGTTTATTGCCGATACGGGGGTAAACAGGATCAGGTCATTGACCTCTTTGAAAATCAGATCTATACGATCGCCGGATCAGACGAAGGCGGTTATGATTGCGGCGGCGGGCCTGCCTTAAGCGCCAAAATAAGCGTACACGGCGTGAGGGTTGATTTAGCGGGTAACGTATATTTTGTTGACTTTCATCATCATGTCATCAGGAAAATTACATTCCAACAACGCCCGGCAAGCGATATAAATCGCGGGCGAAAATGTGCGTGATCTGTCAGCATGCCGACTTCGTCACTTCTGCCCGCGACCGATGCAGTAAGGGCATGGGCGCAAATAATAAAACGGAGAATCGTCTATCTTGCTTTTATCAATACGCGTTAAAGGCAGATATTTTTCCGCTACAGTGGGACAGCTGGCATCTGTGTGATAGTATTTCCCACCATTTGGGTTGTAGTATATGTCTCCTGTCACAACAAGCGGCGATGCGGTAGGTCCCGGCTCCGGTGGCCAGGATTTCATACCGGGCTCCCCCGATGCCTCAGCCTTTAGATCCTGCTGAACAATCTTGTCTACTTCCCCGTCCGAGGCGCGGACGTTTGCCTGATATAAATACTTATACATGCCATCCTTCTGCTGCTCCGGATCACGCAATGCAATGACCCACATCCGGCTGATTTCCCCGCCCGAAGTAAGCCAGCGGGGGAAGAAAGCGCAATCCAGCAAGAGCTTGTCAAGCCGTGTGTCCGTTTCGCCAAATTCTCGCACGATGACTGCCTTTGCGGCGGCCAAGGCTTCATCCAGCGGCACGTCTGCAGCGCCGGGCAAGCCCATTTCGGGCCCCGGCGCGCCGGAATACGGATCACGGCCATAAGCCGCGCTGAACGCCGCCTTGTCCTGATAGCTCCATAGTTCCCAGGCGCCTTTCTCGGCAAGCCAGGTCTTTCCCGCCTCTATGGCGGCGGCGCTTTCAGCCGCCTCTTTTTTGTATGCGTCGATCTGCGTGGGAAGGCCCGGCGGTTCAGCGCTGAAAACTGTCCCCGACGGAGAGCCGATATTCACAATAAGCGCTAGTTCCGTATTGTTCTTATACGCGAAGATCACCTGCCATCGGTGAGGATCTGAGCTCTTTTTAGAGTCATAAGCCTCCCACAAATCGGCCTCCAGACTGAAATCCGCAAGGGCGCCCTCCTCATACCCGCAGATGCTCAAAAACTGTTCTGTGGCAATGCGCACCGCCTCATCCCTGGGAAAATCCTCCGGCCTGGGCTTGATAGCGATGTCCGCCAGCGCGGGCAGGCAAAGGAGCGATAACAGCAAGGCCAAAAGAACTATGCACCTTTTCATCCGCGTCTTCCTCCGTTTTCCTGGAATCTTCATCCATGAGGACGAACGGCCGCAAAAAAATATTCCCGCAAATCGTTTGCGGGACTTATTGTTACACCTTATTTATATCTGTGCACTCCGTACGGTATCTCTGCTGCCCCAGTTCGTAATAATCCCCGCCGTAGCAGTCCGCCGCCACGATGAGGGGCAAATTTTGCAACGTCAGTTTTTTGATGGACTCCGTGCCCAGGTCCTCATAGGCCACCACCTCGCAGGAAGTGACGCATTGGGCCATCAGCGCTGCCGCGCCGCCCACCGCCGCGAAATAAACAGCGGGGTATTCCTGCATGGCGTCTATCACCTCAGGGGAGCGCTTGCCTTTTCCGATCATGGCCCGGAGGCCCAGGGATAGGAGAAGCGGCGTATAGGCGTCCATCCGGGTGCTGGTGGTGGGGCCGATGGCGCCTACGGCCTTGCCAGGAGGTGTGGGCGTAGGCCCGGCATAATAGATCGTCTGGCCGTCCAGGGAAATGGGCAGGGGATCGGCATTAGCAACCGTCTTTGCCATCCGTTCATGGGCCGCATCCCTGGCGGTGTAGACCACGCCGGATAATAGTACGCTGTCCCCTGCGCGGAGGTTTTTTACATCCTCCAAAGAGAGGGGGGCTGTCAAATAGATTGCCATACGGTCACCTCTTTTGCAGATGCACAATTCCGGTTAGAAAAGATTTCGCGCCTGTGGGCACGAAGAGGGCGATCCTAACGCCCTGGACCTTCGGAGGCCATCTATCTATAGAGCAGATCATAAAATCGCCCTGGCATGCCTCGTTACATGGCAGCCCACATTCACTGCCACCGGCAGACCCGCGATATGGGTAGGGTAGGTCAATATTTTTACGCCCAAGCATGTTGTCTTCCCGCCAAATCCCTGCGGCCCGATGCCTGTCTCATTCACCAGCGCCAGCAGTTCCTTTTCCAGTTCTCCATAGAAGGGATCGGGATTTTCCTCATCCAGTGGCGTCAGGAGCGCCTCTTTAGCCATTTCTGCTACTTTTTCAAAGGTGCCGCCGATGCCTATACCCAGAATCATAGGCGGGCAAGGGTTAGGCCCCGCCAGGCGCACTGTTTCCACCACGAACCGTTTGACACCTTCCAAGCCATCGGACGGATTGAGCATGGCAATGCGGCTCATATTCTCGCTGCCAAATCCCTTGGGAGCCACCTCAATGACGAGCTCTTTGCCAGGCACGATACGGGTATGGATTACCGCTGGAGTGTTATCTCCGGTGTTTTTGCGTCGCAGGGGATCTGCCACCACGGATTTTCGCAAAAAGCCCAGCTCATATCCCAGGCGCACACCTTTATTAACGGCCTCCGTCAAACTGCCGCCGGTGATGTGCAAATCCTGCCCAAGGGTCAAAAATACCACCGCCATCCCTGTATCCTGGCAGATGGCCATGCGCTGTTCTCTAGCTACTTCCGCGTTCTTTTGAAGGATGTCAAGAATCTCCCGGGCGGGGGCGAAAGTCTCCTCTTCCCGTGCTTTACACAATGCGCAGCCGATGTCCTCGTTAAGGAAATAATTTGCCTCAATGCACAGTTTTTTGACTGTTTCCGTGATCTCGCCTGTGGAGATGATACGCAATTCTTCCATAGCCTCTCCTATTCCCGGGGATCAAGAAATGCCTTTACTTTAAGCGACGCGGCGTAGGCCGCGTTTTTCTTTTCCCCCGCTGTGACCAGGCTGTCGACTGCTTCCCGCAGGGATTGGCCGGACATCATACTTTGCAGGATGCGGGCCTCCATGCTGACGTCCGGTGTGCTTGCGGCTACTGCCTTCGGAACCAGATGAAAATCCAGCACCAGGCAGTACTCGCCCTTCTCCACGTTGGGGTTTTGGCGCATCTTCTCCAGCACCTCCCCCACATTCCCCCGCAGCGTCAATTCATAATGCTTGGTCAGGTCGCAGCAAACGGCGATCTGCGTTTGAGGAAGTTCAAGAGCCACAGCTTCGATTAGTTCCATGACCCGGTGGGGTGATTCATGTACCACAGCGATGGGTACGCCCTGACTCATATCATGAAGCTTCTCCCGCAGCTCCTTTTTCTGGCGAGGCAGGAAGCCGTAGAAGGCAAACTCCGCTGTATCAAATCCGCAAATGGACAGCGCCGACGCCATGGCGGTGGGGCCGGGAATAGGGATCACCGAGATATTTGCCTCCCAGGCCGCTTTCACCAATAGATACCCGGGATCGGAGATAGCGGGGGTGCCCGCGTCGGTGGTCAGCGCCACATCGATGTTTTCAGAAAGCATTTTTTCGATGATCCACTTTGACTTGCCCGCCTCATTGTGCTCGTGGCAGCTGGTCAGAGGGGTATCGATACCGAAATGAGAGGTGAGCTTTTTGGTTACCCGCGTATCCTCCGCCGCGATAAGGGCTACGCTTTTGAGCGCCTCCACCGCCCGGGGGCTCATGTCACTTAAGTTGCCGATGGGGGTGGCGACGACAAACAGGGTTGGCACGGGATCACCTCCAGCATTTGATGATTTCAGGTGTCGCTCCTGCGGGAGCGACCAGGGCTTTCCGGTCGCCCTGGACCTTCGGGCGGCGTGACAAGGGCTTTCCGA
>JAEWAH010000146.1 GCA_023391725.1 Bacillota bacterium
GGTCAGGGGTGTGCGCTTCACCTCAAGAAGGAAGAGGGCTCCCCGGCCATCCAAATCATTCTCTCCCTACCCACGGAATCCATGGCCGTCTCCTTTGCCGCCCGCTGGCCTGATAGGGCACTGGATATCCGCGTGTTCCTGCTGGATCGGCTGCGGGAAGAGTAGATATTCATGATACCGATAAAGAGATAGCTTTCCTCTGACGGCTACACCTCATCCGGCGCTGGCGCGCCACCTTCCCCTCTGAAGAGGGGAAGGCTTTTGGTTGGCGGTCTCACGCAACTGAAAATCAATAGCCTGAATCTAGCCTAAACTACAGCACCAAATCATCGTTTGCTTGAGGAAAGCCAAGAACGCGCCCCAGAACATTCTTTTGTTCCGGGGCGCGTTTCTTTTTAAGCCTTCAATTCCTTCACAAACCACTGAAGTACCGTATCATCCATATCTGGCAATCCCTCGTGTCCGAAATCCGGGTAGAAGGTAACCTCCTTGGGCGAAGCGATCTTATTGTAGCAGGCAAACTGGGTGGAAGGCGGGCATATCTTGTCCATCAGCCCGGTGAACATATGGATCTTGCCCCGGATACGATTCGCCAGGTGCTGGATATCGATGTACCCCAGCTTCGTAAAAATCTCCTTCTGCCTTGCGTGGGTGGGGTCAAACCTGCGAAAATACTGCTGCAGTTCCACATAGGCGCCCTCCGCCAGATCCATCTCCCACACCCTTTGGTAGTCCGACAAAAAGGGATACACGGGCGCCGCAACCTTGATATCTGCCAGCGCCGCGCAGGCCATGGTGAGCCCGCCGCCCTGGGAGCCGCCCCTTGCGGCCAGTCGGTTTTCATCCACCTCGGAAAATCCTGCGACCACCCGGGCCAGCAGCGCCGTATCAAGAAAGATATCCCGGAAAAGCAGCTTGTGCGGGTCCTCCTCATCAAGGCCTCTTATGATCTGCCCCTGGAGCGTATTTCCTTTGACGCCGCCCACATCTTCACTCCGCCCGCCCTGGCCGCGCACATCCAGCGCCGCCACGCAAAAGCCTGCCCCCGCCCAGGCGGAAAGGGATATCCAGCTTTCGCTGGAGCCGGAATACCCGTGAAAGCACAAAATGGCCGGAAGCTTCCCTTTAATCTCCCTGGGCCGCATATATTTGGCATAGATAAGAGCGCCGCCGGTGCCGGTAAAAGTCAAATGATACGCTTCCAAAGCGGGGTGTTCAAACTCCGCCTTTTGGAGCCTGGGTTTGGGATCAAGATCCGCCATCTCTTTCAGAGCCTTGTCCCAGTATGCGTCAAAATCCACCGGGCGGGGATTGATCCCCTGATATGTATAAAGTTTCTCCACCGGCATATCGAAAAGTCCCACAACGAATCCCCCTTTTTATTGCGTATGGGTTCATTTTACCATACCATAAAGGCCTTGCCTATAAGAAAATGGCCATCCCCATGCCCGCGAGCGGCGCCTGTCAGTTGCTTTTTTCTGTTAAACAAGCTACAATATAGGGGATTATCTGCTCTTTTTCGTTGGTCACTTTTTGATAGGGAGGATACCATAATGAGCTATGTCTTCATGACCGACTCGGACTCCGACCTGACCTATTCCCTGGTGGACGAGCTGCAAATCCCCATCGTACACATGCCCTACATGCTGGATGGCAAGGAATACTTCGACGACATGGGCCGCTCCGGCCATGTCAAGGATTTTTTCGACAAGATGCGCGCCGGGGCGACCCCCTTCACCTCCCTACTGCCCACGGCCTCCTATCTGGAATACTTCGAGCCCATCCTGAAGGAAGGCAAAGACCTGCTCTTCCTGGCCTTTTCCAGCGAACTGTCCGCCACCATCCAGAACATCTACGAGGCCCGCAAAGAGCTTCTGGAAAAATACCCGGAGCGCAAGTTCATCGTCGTGGATACCATGAGCATCTCCGCGCCCCAATCCAACCTCATCCTGCCCGCCCACAAAATGTACAAGGAAGGCAAGTCCATGGAGGAAGTGGCGCAGTGGGTGGAGGACAACAAGTTCCGCTCCCAGGGCTGGATCACCGTGGAAGACCTGAAGTACTTAAAAAGGGGCGGGCGCATCTCCGGTGCCGCCGCGGCTATGGGCACAATGCTGGACTTGAAGCCCATTCTTGTCGTGGGCAAAAACGGCAAGATCGTCCCGGCCGAAAAGGTGCAGGGCCGCAAGAAGGCGCTGCGCGTACTGGCAGAGCGCACGGCTGAAAACATTGAGCACCCTGAAGATCAAACGCTCATCATCATGCATGCCGATTGCCCCGAGGACGCCCTGCGCCTGGAGGAGCTGATCCGGCAGAAGGTGCCGACCTTGAAGGCAATCCGCACCATCATGGTGGGGTACGTCATCGGCTCCCACTGCGGCCCCGGCACCTTGGCCAGCTGCTTCCTGGGGAAGGAAAGGGCCATTTGATTCTCTAAAGCCAGTATGGGGATATGTATCCGAAGGTCCAGGGCTCCGGAGCCGAAGCGCCACCTGTGGCGGATGAAGCGAGGCGAAGGAGAATGGCGAAACGAGCGATGCAAGCGGAGCGCAGCAGCGCGACGATTGAGCCATCGGGAGGAAAGCCCTGGTCGCGCCCGCAGGCGCGAACTCCTCATCCCCAGGGCCCGCCAAACTTCTGTATTGACATCCCCCGGAATATGTGGTATATTGCATCCGCAAAAATCAAATACCTTATCCAGAGTGGTGGAGGGATGGGCCCGATGAAACCCGGCAACCGGCCTTGCGCTTGGTGCCAAATCCCACAGCGCGGCACGCCGTATGGCAGCGTTGGCAGATAAGGAAGATCGAATCCGATCAAATCCGCCTGCTTGTGCCGAGCAGGCGTTTTCGTTTTTTGCGGAAGGAGAGATTTTCATGCGACAACTGTTTACCTCCGAATCCGTCACCGAAGGCCATCCCGATAAGATGTGCGACCAGATCTCCGACGCGGTGCTGGACGCGATCCTGGAAAAAGACCCGCAGGCGAGGGTTGCCTGCGAAACCTGCGCCACCACCGGCATGGTGATGGTGATGGGCGAAATCACCACCAGCACCTACGTGTCCATCGATGATATCGCCAGGAAAGTAATCCTGGACATCGGCTATCAAAGCTCCGAACTTTGCTTTGACGGCAAAAGCTGCGCGGTCCTGACCGCCGTGCACGAGCAGTCCCCCGATATCGCCATGGGCGTGGACAACGCTCTGGAGACCCGGGCAGGCAGTGCGGAGCACGATACAGGCGCGGGCGACCAGGGCATGATGTTCGGCTTTGCCTGCGATGAAACGCCAGAGATGATGCCCATGCCCATCGCTCTGGCCCACCGGCTCACCCGCAAAATGGCGGAGCTTCGCAAGAACGGCACGCTCCCCTGGATGCGCCCGGACGGCAAATCCCAGGTCACCGTGGCCTATGAGGACATGAAGCCCGTGCATGTAAACGCGGTGGTCATCTCCACCCAGCACAGCCCGGAAGTATCTTTGGAGACCATCCGCCAGGAAGTGATCGAAAAGATTATCAAGGCTGAGATCCCCGCGCATCTGCTGGATGAAAAGACGAAGATCTTCGTCAACCCCACCGGGCGGTTCGTTCTGGGCGGCCCCGCAGGGGACAGCGGGCTTACCGGCCGCAAGATCGTGGTGGATACCTACGGCGGCTACACCCGCCATGGCGGCGGCGCTTTCAGCGGCAAAGACCCCACCAAGGTGGACCGCTCCGCCGCCTACGCCTGCCGTCATGCCGCCAAGAACGTGGTGGCTGCGGGGCTGGCCACCAGGTGCGAGATCCAGGTAGCCTACGCCATCGGCGTGGCCCATCCCGTGAGCCTGTTTGTGGATACCATGGGCACGGGTGTAATGCCGGATGAGGACCTGGCGAAGCTCATTGAAAGAGTGTTCGATTTCCGTCCCAACGCCATCATTGAGCGGCTTGACCTTCGTCGGCCTATCTATCGAGCCACCGCCGCCTACGGGCACTTTGGCCGCACGGATATTGACCTGCCGTGGGAGAAGCTGGATATGGTGGATGTGCTGAAGAATGAAGCTCACCGCGTGAATGGCTAATTGGCCGCTCGCCTTCGGGCATAACCTTTGACCTTATCCGACGCTTCGCATCATCTTTCAGCCTCATCTGGCGCTTCGCGCCACCTTCCCCTAAAGGGGAAGGCAAGAGGGAAAGCCTCTGATAAAGCCTCCCTCTTGAGGAAGAAGGCACGGCGAAGCCGCGACGGAAAGAGTAAGTCCGTTCCACATGACACGCCAAAAGAACAGCCCAGCCTTCCCGGCTGGGCTGTTACATTACACCTGCAAATCAACTGTCCTTAAAACTCCCCCGCCTCAGCCACGGGCGTTTCCCCTGCCTCGCTGCTCACATACTGTATCCCGGTTCCGTCGCCAAAGAAGGACAGCTGCCCATCCGCTTCCACCCGGGCTTGGCCATCTTTGGCCATATACCGGATGCTGCGGGTGGTGTTGGTGCGCTGCACCGTGTCCACCGGCCCGCTGTAGCGTTCGGAGAAAACTTCCCCATTATCGCCCAGGAACAGCACGCTTTCACCCTGGATGCCCAGCGCAAGGCGGTTATCGGACGTAAACATAAGCACGGGCACGTCCCGGATATACGTCTTTTCCTGGGCGCTGCCGATATCCAGCACATGCACCCTGCCGCCCGCCCTAAAGGCCGCCTGGGTCCCATCGGCGGAAAGGTCAAAGCAGGTGGCTGTCTCCGAGCCGCTCAATGCCGCTACCTTTCCGGTGCGCGTATCCAGCAGCTTCAAAGGCCCCGTGGTGCGCATCGTCGTCTCGTTCCAGTGGGCCAGCAGCATCAGGCTGCCGTCGGCGCTGGGCAGGGCCACCAGGCGCAGCGCCCCATAGGCGCCCTGCAAAAGGATCACCCTGTCGGCTTCAAACACGCCGCCCACGGGGGAAAAGTGAACGAGCCTGCTTCCAAACAGAGCCCAGCCTTCCCCGCTTTGGCGGCTGAACTGGACGATCACGGCAAGATCGTCAAAGTCCGGGGCCTTTTGGATATCTCCCTCCGGCGCGGTGTCCACAGCGGAAGCAAGGCCGCTTTCCAAAAGGTTATCCAGCTCCCCTTCACCGATCGACGCTCCCTTGATGGTCCCCTTCATCCCGCCGTCCGTCATGTTGAGCAAAAGCCCAGCCCCTGCGGGGAATTCTCCATAGCCCCCAGGAAGCATGCCCAGCATCAGCGCGGTTTGATCGTCAATACCATCATCATCGCTGTCTGAATAGCTGGGATTCGTGCCCAAAAAGGCTTCCCAGTCATCGGGCAGGCCATCGCCGTCGGCATCGGCCACCGTCACCGCGGCGCTTTGA
>JAEWAH010000153.1 GCA_023391725.1 Bacillota bacterium
CCGTTCCATTCCCCTCCAGAGGAGCCTTCGCACCGTGCCGCGCTTCGCTTGCCCGGTGTTCCGCCATGTCACTTCGTTCCATGGCTTCAGGTTCGCTTCGCTTACCCTTCGGATGGTGGCGCGAAGCGCCGGGGTGGTTGACCGTAGTGCACAATGCCCACATCGCCCCTATGGAACCTCAACGCTAAATCATTGTTTACTTTAGGGGAAGATGGCACCAAGCGCCGGATGAGGGATAAGAAGGGTAATCTTAATTTGGTGGTCAAAGCAAGTCCATTGACAATCTACCCCAGCCTGGGGATTCCAAAGAGATGCATCCCTTTGGCGGAGGGTCCAGGGAGGCAGAGCCTCCCTGGCGTGCCCCACGCCTACAGCTTATTCATCCCATTGATATAGGCCAAAATACTGGCCTCCAAAATATCCGTAGACAACCCCCGGCCAGTCACCACGCGCTCGCCGCAGCGGATCTTCACAATGGCTTCGCCCTGGGCGTCCTTGCCCTCGGAGATGGTCTGGATGTTATAATCCTCCAAAGAATGGGCCTCGGCGGGAATCAGCCTATCAACCGCGTTAAAGGCCGCGTCGATAGGTCCGTCGCCCAAGGCCACTTCCTCAAACCGCTGGCCATCGTGAAGCACGCTGACCACCGCGTTGGAGGTGACATAGTTGCCGCTGTTCACGGTGAAGCGCTCCAACTTGTACCCACCGCCGGGAGCGTCGGAAAGCCGGTGCAGAGCAAGGGCCTCCAGGTCGGAATCTGTAATGGTCTTTTTGCGGTCGCACAAGTCCTTGAAGCGGGAGAACAGCTGGTCTAGCTCTTCCTTGTCCAGCTGATACCCCAATGCGCTCAACCGCTCCTCCACCGCGTGGCGGCCGCTATGCTTGCCAAGGACCATCCTGTTTTGATTGAGCCCGATGGATTCCGGCGTCATGATCTCGTAGGTCAGGCGGTTGGCCATCACGCCGTGCTGGTGGATGCCGGCCTCGTGGGCAAAGGCGTTCTGGCCGACAATGGCCTTGTTCATAGGCGCGTTCACGCCCAATATGCCAAACACCAGGCGGCTTAAGGGCGAGATGCGGGCGGCGTCGGCATTGACCATCACTGGATACAGATCGGGGCGGGTCTTCATGGCCATGATCACTTCTTCCATGGCCGCGTTCCCGGCCCGCTCGCCCAGGCCGTTGATGGTGCATTCCACCTGCCCGGCCCCGGCCGCAACGGCCGCCAGGGAATTGGCTACCGCCAGCCCCAGGTCGTTGTGGCAGTGGACGGAAAGGATCACGTTTTCCATGCCCGGGACTTCTTTTTGCAGCATGGCGATGGTGGCGGCCATTTCGTTAGGCATGGCATAGCCCACGGTATCGGGGATGTTGATGACCCCCGCCCCGGCCTTCACCGCTGCGGCCACGGCCTTCTTCAAGAAAGCGGGTTCCGAGCGCGTAGCGTCCTCGCAGGAGAATTCCACCTGCGGGCAAAGCTTCCTCGCGTAAGCCACGGAGGAGGCGATGGTCTCCAGCACCTGGTCTTCGTTCATCTTGAGTTTATACTGCATGTGGATGGGCGAGGTGGCGATGAATACGTGGATCAGCGGCGAAACGGCTTCCCGAAGTGCGCCATACGCCGCGTCGATGTCCTTCTGGGTGGACCGGGCCAGCGACGCCACGGTGCAGTTTTTAAGGATTCTTGCGATGGACTGCACGGACTCGAAGTCGCCTTGGGAGGAGATGGCGAAGCCCGCTTCGATCACGTCCACCTTCATGCGCTCCAGCGCCTGGGCAATTTCCAGCTTTTCGTTCAGGTCCATGCTGCAGCCAGGGGCCTGTTCGCCATCCCGAAGGGTGGTATCAAAAATCTTGACCTGCCTCATGCGCTTTAGTCCTCCTTCAAAACCGCGCCTGTATCCGCGGAGGATACCATTTTGGCGTACCGCTTCAAATACCCGGAAAGCGGGGGGCGCTGGGGCGGGATAAAGCCTGCCCTGCGCGCTTCAATCTCCTTTTCCGAAACAAGCAACTCCATCTTCCGCGCCGGGATGTCGATGGCGATTTGGTCGCCCTCGTTGATAAGGCCGATAAGCCCGCCGGCAGTGGCTTCCGGAGACACGTGGCCGATGGCAGCGCCGCGCGTGGCGCCGGAGAAGCGCCCGTCGGTAATCAGCGCCACGGAGGAGCCAAGACCCATGCCCGCGATGGCGGAGGTGGGGCCAAGCATTTCCCGCATGCCGGGGCCGCCGGAGGGGCCTTCGTAACGGACGACCACCACGTCGCCCTCGCGGATCTTCCCGCCGTAAATGGCCTCGATGGCGTCGGTCTCTCCGTCAAACACCCGCGCAGGGCCGGTATGCTTTAGCATTTCGGGGGCCACCGCGCTTTGCTTGACCACCGCGCCGTTTGGACAAAGATTGCCGAACAGCACCGCCAGACCTCCCGAGGAGGCGTAGGGCGTTTCCCAGGGGCGGATGACATCTGGATCGGTGATCTTGGCGGATTTCAGGTTCTCGCCCACCGTTTTGCCTGTGACGGTAATGCAATTGCCGCTTAGCAGCCCCATCTTGTTCAGTTCTCCCATCACAGCGGGGATGCCCCCGGCCTGATGGAGATCCTGCACGTGGTGCTTCCCTGCGGGGGCCAGGCGGCAGAGGTTGGGCGTTTTGGCGCTGACTTCGTTGATCTTCTGCATCGAAAGGGGCACGCCGGCCTCCTTGGCGATGGCGGTAAGATGCAGCGCGGTGTTGGTGGAGCAGCCCAGGGCCATGTCGGCCACCAGCGCGTTTTCGATGTTTGAAGCCGTCATCACGTCCCGGGCGCAAAGGTTCTTTTCCAGCAGTTCCATGACCTTGACGCCGGTTTCCTTGGCCAAGCGCAGCCGGGCCGCATACACCGCGGGGATGGTTCCGTTGCCGGGCAGTGCCATGCCCAGTGCTTCGGTCAGGCAGTTCATGGAATTGGCGGTGAACATCCCGGAGCATGAGCCGCAGCCGGGGCAGGCTTCGTTTTCCACGCAGTTAAGGGCTTCCTCATCGATCTGCCCGGCCTTATACGCCCCCACCGCTTCAAAGGTGCTGTTCAGGTCCTTGCCGTTCAGCGAAAGCATGGGCCCGCCGGAAACAAAGATGCTGGGCAGGTTCAGCCGCGCCGCAGCCATGAGCATCCCCGGCACGATCTTGTCGCAGTTGGGGATGAATACAATCGCGTCAAACCCATGCGCCCGCGCCATGCACTCGATGCTGTCGGCGATGAGTTCCCGGGTGCACAGGGAATAGCGCATGCCTTCGTGGCCCATGGCGATGCCGTCGCACACCGCGATGGTGCTAAATTCCAGGGGCGTGCCCCCGGCCATGAGCACCCCGTCCTTCACCGCCCTTGCGATCTGATTCAGGTTCATATGGCCGGGAACGACTTCATTGAAGGAATTGGCAATGCCGATCAAAGGCCTTCTGATCTGCTCATCGGTGAGCCCGGTGGCCTTCATCAGCGACCGGTGGGGCGCTCGCTCCGGGCCTTTTTTGACCGCGTCGGACTTACTCATTTCACTTCTCCTCCGGAGGTTTTTGCCAGGTCATCTTGGCGCGCAGCTCGGCGCCCGTCTTTTCCAGCAGGCTTTCGGCGTGGATGCGGCGCATGGCGTTGAAGTTGGGGCGGTTGGCCTGGTTTTCCAATATCCAGTTGCGGGCAAAGGTGCCATCCTGAATTTCGGAGAGTACTTTCTTCATTTCTTTCTTCGTTTCATCGGTGATGATCCGCTGGCCCACGGTGTAATCGCCGTACTCGGCTGTATCGGAGATGGAATAGCGCATGAAAGCCAGGCCGCCCGCGTTGGCCAGGTCGATGATGAGCTTCATCTCGTGCACGCACTCAAAGTACGCGCTCTCGGGCTGATAGCCAGCGGCCACCAGCGTATCAAACCCGGCCTTCATCAACGCCGTCACGCCGCCGCAGAGCACCGCTTGCTCGCCGAACAGGTCCGTTTCCGTCTCCTCTTTGAAGGTGGTTTGCAGAACGCCAGCCCGCGCCCCGCCGATGCCGGCCGCGTAAGCCAGCGCGATCTGCATCGCATCTCCATTGGGGTCCTGATGCACGGCCACCAGGCACGGCACGCCCTTGCCCTCTTTGTACTGGCTGCGCACGGTGTGGCCGGGGCCCTTGGGGGCGATCATGATGACGGGGTTTTCCTTAGGCACCACGATCTGGCCGAAGTGGATATTGAACCCGTGGGCGAAAGCCAGCGCGGCGCCGGGCTTCAAATAGGGAGCAACATCGTTCTTGTACAGGGCGGCCTGCTTCTCGTCGTTCACCAGCAGCATCACCACATCGGAAATCTTCACGGCATCCTTCGTGAGCATCACGGTCAGCCCGGCGTCCTTGGCCTTCTGGGCGGACTTGCTGCCCTCATAAAGTCCGACGACTACGTCGAATCCGCTTTCGTGAAGGTTCAATGCGTGGGCATGGCCCTGGCTGCCAAAGCCGATGACGGCAATCTTCTTGCCCTTCAAGTATTTGAGGTCGCAATCCTGCTGGTAGTACATCTTAGCCATAGTGTTATTCCTCCTTATTATTCTGTGTCAGCACGTAGCCGCCGCGGCCAATGGCCGTAACGCCCGTGCGGCATAGCTCAATGATGCCCAGGGGTGTGAGAAAGGCGATGAAGGCGTCCAGCTTGGCCTTTTCCCCGGTGAGTTCCATGGTCATGGTCTCGGGGGTCAGGTCGATCACCTTTGCGCGGAACACCGTCACCGCCTCCAGCACCTGGCTGCGGGTGTCCTTGGACGCCGTCACCTTCACCAGCAGCAATTCCCTTGCGACGGTTTTTTCGGTGTCCATCAGCTCCACGACTTTCACGTCATAAAGCTTTTCCAGCTGATGCACGATCTGCTCCCGGATATAGGCATCGCCGGTAGCCACGATGGTGATCCGGGAAGTGAGATGATCCTGTGTTTCCCCGACAGACAAACTGTCGATGTTAAAGCCCCGCCTTGCGAACAGCCCGGAGATGCGGGTCAGGACGCCCGCCTCGTTCTTCACCAGCATAGAAAGAATGAATTTGCCTGATTCCATATCCATCACCCCCGCAGAATCATATCCCGCACGCTGCCATTGGGCGGGATCATGGGCAGCACTTTTTCATCCCGGTTGATGCGCACATCCACCACCACGGGACCTTGCAGTGAAAACGCCTTATCAAGTACGGCGTCCAGCTTATCCTTGGCTTCCAAGCGAAGCCCCTTGGCCCCGAAGGCCTGGGCCAGCAGGCAAAAGTCCGTTTCCCTGTTCAGGGTGGTGTTGGAATACCGGTGGCCGTAAAACAGCGTCTGCCATTGGCGCACCATGCCCAGGACGCTGTTGTTCATGATAATCACAATCAGCGGCAGGCGGTTTTGCACGGCCGTCGCCAATTCGTTCATGTTCATATGAAAGCTGCCGTCGGAAGTAAAAAGAACGGTCTTTTTAAGGCCCGAGCCAAGGCATGCGCCAATAGCCGCACCCATGCCAAAACCCATGGTACCCAAGCCGCCGGAAGTGATAAAAGTGCGGGGTTTATAAAAGCGGTAGTACTGCGCCGTCCACATTTGATGCTGGCCCACGTCGGTGGCGATGGGCGCGTCGGCCCCGGCCCGTTTGTTCACGGCCTCGATGACCATTTGCGGGTTCAGGCGGTCCATATCCATGGTGAGGTGATTGTCCGGCGCTTCCTTCAGCGCCTCCACCTCGTGGAGCCACTCGTCCCCAGCCTTTGTGAGGCCTTGGGCATTGAGAGCTTCCAACGCCTTTTTCAAATCGCCCACCAGCGCCATGGAAGCGGGGATGTTCTTGCTGATTTCGGCTGGGTCGATATCGATGTGCAGCATCTTGCGGTCGCGCAGGAATTCCTTCTTGTTCCCCGTGGCCCGGTCCGAAAACCGCGTGCCCACGGCGATGATCAGGTCCGCCCGGTCCAGGGCGTTGCTTGCGGCATACCTGCCGTGCATCCCTGTCATGCCCAGGAACAGGGGATGATCGTGGCTCACAGCAGACAGACCCATCATGCTCACGCCAATGGGCGCGCCGATGGATTCCGCCAGGCGGACCAGCTCTTCCCCGGCCCCGGCCACCACCACGCCGCCCCCGGCATAGATAATGGGCCGCTTGGCGGAGGTGATGAGTTCCGCGGCCTTTTTGACCTCCTGAGCATCTGGTTCCTTGCCCTTGCCGTTTTGCTTGGGCGGCATGGGATCATATTCGCACTCGGCGGCTTGCACGTCTTTGGGGATGTCGATAAGCACAGGGCCGGGCCGGCCGGAGGCCGCGATGTGGAAAGCCTCGCGAAGTGTATCCGCCAGTCGCGCCACATCCTTGACCATATAATTGTGCTTGGTGATGGGCATGGTGATCCCGGTGATGTCCACCTCCTGGAAGCTGTCGCGCCCAAGGAGCGCACAGGCCACGTTCCCGGTGATGGCCACCATGGGGATGGAGTCCAGGTACGCGTTGGCGATGCCGGTGACAAGGTTGGTAGCACCTGGGCCGGAGGTGGCGATGACGACCCCCGTGCGCCCGGTGGCCCTGGCGTACCCATCCGCGGCATGGGCTGCGCCCTGCTCGTGGCAGGTGATAATGTGCCTAAGCCAGGAGGCGGACTTGTAGAGCTCGTCATAGAGATTCAGCACCGCGCCGCCCGGATACCCGAACACCGTGTCGATGCCCTGCTCCCTAAAGACTTCCATCAAGATTTGCGCGCCTGTCAGCCTCATTGCTGGCATCCCCTTTCTTATTAAAAAACCCCCGCCTCCGTGTACACGGCGGCGGGGGTTCAGCATCATTTCTCTTCTTTGGATGCTATTACCTTTTCCCCTGACCTTGCGCATACACAAAATCCGCTGGCGCCCAGACGATAATTCGTACAAGGACGACAACGAGAAGAAGGATGCTAAGGCCCAGGGACAGGTGGCTCATAATTTTCTCCTTGCGGAAAAGTTTTTATAAGGCTATCACAAACCGGAAGGCTTTGTCAAGCACGAAAAATGTATTTTACATGTATTTTCATGCGAAATTGCAAATTCTCAACATAAAACTTACAGAATGCAGGCATGGAGGGGAGGTAATGAGGGGCAAGTTGCAACCGGATGAGTATGCGCGGTCATGTCAAAAGAGAAGGCTCTCCCTCAAAGCTGCTCCGGCCCTCCAGGCGCGGTAGGCTTAAGCATTCGATCTGCCTTTCCTTCCTCTTGGGTTTACGCTTAGTAAAGCGGGCAGCGTCATTGCGAGCGAAGCGAAGCAATCCATTTCCCTCATCATCCGAAAATCTCATAAAAAAGATCCTTCCAGTCAGGATTCATGCTTTCTATCAATTCAATTTTCTTTTCTCGTGAGCCTCCCTTGATTTGCTTTTCACGGGCTATCGCATCAGTAACCAGCGTGCTGGTCTCATAATATCCAAGCTTATCAATATCATATTTTTTTGTGAACCCATCAGCCAGCTTATTCTTGTGTTCATATACCCGCCGCTTAAGGTCGGATGTCACTCCTGTATACCATGTGCCGTTTTTCTTGTTAAACAAAATGTATACGTATCCCTGTTTCATTCCATTTCCTCCACCTATGTGGATTGCTTCGCTGCGCTCGCAATGACGAGGGCCCCGCGCTATTGTGCTTCCTGCACA
>JAEWAH010000305.1 GCA_023391725.1 Bacillota bacterium
ACTTTTGCCCGCGCAGGTAATTTTGGAACACCTCCCGGTAGGTGCACTCCTTTTCGGTATACAAAACCATTTGCTGGCCTTGGGGCAGAAAATCGTCGCCCGTGTAGTCCGGCGGGGCTACGAAGCACATCTCCTCCTTTTTTAAGATCGCGGTGTTTAATTGGGTATATTGGTATTCCGGCTGCAAAAGGACGGCCATGTCCAGCTCGCCCCTAATCACTTTGTCCCGGAGGGCGGGGCACAGGTCTATGGTGATGACGATCTCCACCTGGGGATACGTTTGCTTATATTGGCGGATGATGTCGTACAGCCGGTACAGGAGCAGCGATTCCGGCGTGCCGATCCGTATGCTCCCCTGGGGGCTAAGGTCCTGCGCCGATGCGCCCTCTACCGCCTCGTAGGCAGTGAGCAGCGCGTCCACCTGGCTTTGGATGTTCCGGCCAAACTCCGTCAGCTCCACCGCGCTGCCCATTCGGTTGAACAAAGGCTTTCGGTAATAGCTTTCGATGGCCTGGATGTGGAAGGTGACGGTGGACTGGGCGTAGCCCAACTGTTCCGCCGCGCGGGAAAAGCTGCCCGTTTCCACAATCTTTTTGAACGTCTTGAAATTCCTGATATCCATATTTCCTCCCGGCGCGCCTTTTCCATCATTACATCGCACTATCGATTATATCGATAGGCCCCATTTTAACTTTCAATTTTACAAATAGGTTTTCCTTCCGTATAATGGCTGCGGGAGGAATAATCTGTATGAAAAAGAAGCTGAACGCCCTTTCGTTAAGTGGCCTGATGGTGGGACCGGTGCTTGGCTCCGGGATCGTGGTGCTTCCGTCTTTGGCCTATGAGGCGCTCCATGGCTACGCGATGTTTGCCTGGGTCCTGGTGATGCTGCTGGGGGCCGGGTTTGCTTATGTATTTACCAGAATGAGCATGATGGTTACCACCAACGAGGGCGTGAGCACCCTGATCGGGGAAGCGTTGGGCGTACGTTTCAGGGAGCTTTCCGCCAACTATCTCACCGCCGCCGTCTGCTTTGGCCCCGTGGCGGTAATCAAAACGGCTTCCGGCTTTGTGCAAGGAATGCTGCCCACGGGGACGCTGCCAACCCTTGCGATCTGTTTCCTGTTCATGGCGGTGACCGTTGCGCTTCTGATGTGCGGCATACGCCTAATGGGCGGCGTGATGCTTGCGCTATCCACACTTACCGCCTGTGTCCTGACGGCGGGGGGCGCATACAGCCTTTTTGTAAATGGCCCGTCGGCTCTGCCTCCTGGCCTGCCCGACATACGCACATTGGGCTCCACGCTTTTGATCCTGTTCTGGGCCATCATCGGCTGGGAAGTGATCGGCAATTATGTGGAGGATGTGCAAAACCCCAGGCGCACGCTGATCCGTGCTATGCGGGGGAGCGTTACCGTTGTGATATTGGTATACTTTGTGGTTACCTATGCGCTGCAGAGCAGCCCGCTTGCAAAGGACGGCGCCGCCATCAGCTTAAGCGCGGTCATGTTCCCCCTGTTTGGCGCCGCCGCGCCGTATTTGCTGGGCGCGGTGGCCCTGGCGCTGTGTTATTGCACCATCCTCATGGTCATGGGCGCGGTGACCAGGCAAATGGCCGCAAGGAGCGAAGAGGGCAGATTGCCCGCGGTCTTCAGGCAAAAGCCGGGCAGCCGGGCGCCGGCCCGGGCCATTGCGCTTCTTTCTTTGGTGCATTGTGTCATGATCGTGCTCGTGGAGATGAACATCGTATCTCTGGCCTTTGTGGTGGGCATCGCCAACATCTTTTTCATTGGCAACGCGATCCTGGGTTTGCTAGGCGCGTTCAAATGCATGAAGGGCCTGTGGCTGGGGGTGGTGATCCTGCTGCTCATCGCCTGCCTGGCTTCCCTTTTGCTGTTCTCCCCCGCCATGGGGTGGATCCTGATCGTTTTGATAACAGCCTGGACGGTTGGGGCCGTGCCCCGGATGAACGGTAAGAACACCGGGGCGCATGGAGAGGCGCCGGTGCAAAAGGCTTGATGGAATAAAAAAGCGCCCACATTCCGTCCCTGCGGAATGTGGGCGTTTCATTTTATTTACTGCCCAAACGCCTTCACAAATTCACCCATAATATCCTTGCGCACGGTGAAGCCATCCTCTGCCTTTTTCCCGCTTACCTTCTCGACGACGAATTTCTCAAAGCCGCCCATATCAGAAAGAATGAATCCCCCGCCCAAGACTCCCTGGGCGCGGGCGGCGCTGCGCAGTTCCTCAGAATACGCCGCCGCCATCTGCTTTTTCTCCTGCTCCCCGTCTGCCATGCAGCACAGGAACAGCCCCAACTTTTTCTTTGCAAGCTCAGCCCCATGCTTCTGTGCGAAAGATTTTATCGGTTTGCGGGGCATCCCGGCGTACACGGAAGCGCCCAGGATCACTGTATCATACTTGGAAAGATCCGGCTCGCCGTTCTTGAGATTCCACAGTTCGGCCTTGCCCAATTGCTTTTGCAGCTCCTTGGCGCATTTTTCAGTGCAGCCGTGCTTGGTGGCGTATGCGATCAATGTTGCCATGTTCATTCCTCCTTCAATGTCAACGCGTTTTCAATGGCCTTCAAATAGGCATGACTGGTAACGGTGGAGCCGCTCACCACGTCCACCTGCGTGGTCTGCTCCGCGATCACCTGCTGGAACAGCTCGTCTGCCACCTTTGGGATCTTGAACATCACATCCTGCGCAAGGGCGATGTCCGTGATCTGCCCGCCGGCCACGGTGACCTTTACCCGGTTGGTCCAGCGGCCGCCATCGTAGAATCCGCTGTACTCACCGTCTTTAAGTCCCTCCGCGCTGACCCCCGTAAGCACGGGCTGGCTCTTTTCATCCAGCCCCCGTGAGACCCACAGGAGCAGCCCCGCGCACAGGATCACCAGCGCTGTCAGAATAATGGCGAACCCTTTCAAGAATTTCTTCATGATCTCCCTCTTCCTGCGTTCTCCCAAACGCTTTGCCCCAACCCAAAATATGCCAAAGTTACCAGTGAACAGCGATATTATAGCGCAGGGTCAAGGATTGTCAATAGATTAACGAATATTCTTACTGAAATCTAATGCTGCTATAGGATTCGGCCCCCATGCGTTTCAAATCTACGCATGGGGGCCGTTTGCTAATACTCTTTTTCGGTTGTCATGCTATGAGAATTCTTTATCGGCCCTTCCCCGCCGCACGGGTCCTGGCACGCACCTGCATGGCTTCCAGCATCCGCCTCCGCTCCGAAAGGCTCATGCTGCCAAAGGGGGAATCCTTTGAAGCCCGCCGCTCCGGTGTGGGTGTGGGCTTAGGAAGAGGAAGGGGCCGCGGTTCCTCCCGCCTGCCCTTCGGCTTGTCCCGCTCCTTCTTTACCTCCGCCTCCTCTGCCGCTTCCTCAGGAAGTTGCGCCGCAACGATGGTCAGGGTATCCTCTGCCTCTTCAAAAGGCTTAGAAGGTTCAAGGGGCTCAAATCGCTCAAGGGGAGGCTCGGCTATCTGCAAATCGGTCAGCGCCTGCTTTAGGCGCGCCTGCTCCGCGCGCCTGCTTTCCTCCGCCTTCTTGTGGGCGACGCGGATCTCATAAAGCCGCTCCTGCTCGCTCATTGGAGGCGTTTCCGGCTGTTCCTGCATCATAGGCTCAGGCTGCGGCTGCGCCGCCTCTTCCCGGCGCATATCCGCCGCATGCTCGCGTTCAGGCAACACTTCAGCTAAAATCGGCTGGGCAAACTGTTCCCCAGGCCGCTCTTCCTCCGCCTTTTGGGGAAGGGAGGACATTCCCTTTGTCAGCAGCTGCTGCTTGTAC
>JAEWAH010000181.1 GCA_023391725.1 Bacillota bacterium
TTCCCGAAGCCCTCGATAATGCCGCCCGTTTGGGGGCGAAAGGCATTCAGGTATACGCCACCCGGGGGGAACTGTCGCCCGAAAACATGACGCCTTCTCTGCGTCGGGAATTTGCCGCGAGAGTCCGCGATCACGGCCTTCAAATCAGCGCGCTGTGTGGCGACCTGGGCCAGGGCTTTCACCGCCCCCAAGAGAACCCCCGGCTGGTGGAAGATTCCAAGCGCATCCTGGAATTGGCCAAGGACCTGGGCTGCAACATCGTTACAACTCACATCGGCGTGGTACCTCCCGATGCGAATCATCCCCGCTACCACATCATGCAGGATGCCTGTGGGGAACTGAGCCGCTTTGCCGCGGGAATGGACGCTCATTTTGCGGTAGAGACGGGGCCGGAGACAGCCGTAACATTGAAGGGCTTCCTGGATGGCCTGGGCAACAAGGGCGTGGCAGTGAACTTCGACCCTGCCAACCTGGTGATGGTCACGGGGGACGATCCTGTGAAAGCAGTACATACTCTGAAGGACTATATCGTCCACACCCATGCCAAAGATGGTGTCAGACTCTACTACCGCGATCCCGAAGAAGTCTACGGCGTGGTGGAATCCGCTATCGTCACCTCCCCTTCCTTCGAGGAAGTGCCCCTGGGCAAGGGGAAAGTGGATTTTCCCGGCTGGCTCAAAGCCTTGTGGGAAGTGGGTTACCGGGGCTTCCTCACCATCGAGCGGGAAGTCGGAGACGATCCCTATCACGACATCGCCCTGGCTATGGATTTCCTTCATGGCCTGATGGCTTAATGAATTCTAATCATTAATACTGTGCGAAGGAGAAAAGATATGGAAAGGATCAAGGTTGGCGTCATCGGCACCGGCTCCATTTCCGTGGAACATCTGAATGCCTACAAAAAGCTTCCGGACGCGGAGCTTTTCGCGCTGTGCGACCTGAATGAGGATCTTCTAAAAAAGCGGGGCGAAGAGTACGGCGTGGAGCGGCTCTTTACTAGGGCCGAAGACATGCTCAAACTCAAGGAGTTGGACGCCGTGAGCATTTGCGCCTGGAACGCTGCCCACGCGCCCCTGGCCATCGCCGCCCTAAAAGCCGGCAAGCATGTGCTGTGCGAAAAGCCCATGGCCTTAAACAGCAAGCAGGCGGAAGAAATGCTGGCCGCATCAAAGGAAAGCGGAAAGCTGCTCATGATCGGCTTTGTCCGCCGCTACGGCAACGACTGCGCGATTTTGAAGGACTTTATCAATCAAGGGGCTTTTGGTGACATTTATTACGCCAAAGCCACATATCTTCGGCGCAAGGGCAACCCTGGCGGCTGGTTCGGCGATAAGTCCCGCTCCGGCGGGGGGCCGCTCATCGACCTGGGCGTGCACGTGATCGATCTGACCCGTTACCTCATGGGCAATCCCAAGCCCGTGTCCGTCTACGGTGCCACCTTCCAGAAGCTGTTTGACCGCAAGGACGTAAAGAGCGACCCGGGCTACCGCTCATCCGGCGCCACAGATCACGACATCTGTGATGTGGAAGACCTGGCCAGCGCCATGATCCGCTACGACAACGGATCGGTGGTTACGGTGGAAGCCAGCTTTTCTCTGAATATTGCAAAGCCCGTTGGCCGCATCGAGCTTTTTGGCACAAAGGCCGGGGCCAAGCTGGAACCCGAGTTGGAGATCTATACCGAAATGAACGGCTACATGGCGGATGTGACGCTGCCTATGCGTACATCGCTCAGCTTTGATGGGCTGTTCCAGAATGAAGTCGCCCATTTCCTCCATTGCGTTAAGACCGGCGAGCCCTGCAAGAGCCCCGCCGAAGACGGTGTTACGCTGATGAAGATCCTGGACGCGATCTACGAATCTGCCGCCACAGGCCATGAGGTGCTGATATGATGCATTTGGGAATTTCCAGCTATAGCTACGGACCTTATATGGAAAAAACCGGGACCGGGTACTTTGAAGCCTGCGACCACGCTAAGGCGACAGGCTTTGATGCCATTGAGTTCACCACCTTGGAGCTGAATCACGGCCGGGGTCAAACCACGCCGGAAGAACTGGCCCGTGCACTCAAGGCGCATTGCGATTCGTTGGGCCTTGCTATCTGCGCCTATACCGTCTCCGCTGATTTTCTTTCGGGCAGCGGCGGCGACATGGCTAAGGAAGTCGAAAGGCTAAAAGGCTGCGTGGACGTTGCCGTGCTCCTTGGCGCCAAGGTCATGCGCCACGACGTTGCCTGGAAGCTAGCTCAAGGCTGCAAGAGCTACCGGGATGTGATCCGCCTGGCTGCCCCCGCGGTGCGGGAACTCACCGAATACGCTGCATCAAGGGGCGTGCGCACCTGCACCGAAAACCATGGATACCTCATGCAGGATGCTCATCGGATGGAAGAAATGATCCTTGCCGTAGGCCATGAAAACTATGGCTGGCTGGTGGACATGGGCAACTTCGCCTGCGCGGATGAAGACAGCGTCCAGGCCGTGGGCATCGCCGCACCGTACGCCTTCCATGTCCACGCCAAGGATTTTCTTAAAAAGCCCGGCACGCAAATGGACCCGGGCACGGGCTGGTTCCGCTCCCGTGGCGGGAATTATCTGCGCGGCACGATAGCCGGGCATGGGGATATCCCTATCGCCCAGTGCGTGTACGCTTTGCGCCGTGTGGGATATGAGGGATTTTTGTCCATTGAATTCGAGGGCATGGAGGAAACCCTTCCAGCCATCGAGGCGGGATACGCCTATCTGCGCCGGGTGCTGGCTGACTAAATGCCCTGGGCATAAAGAGCCATATGATTGACCCCGCCTCACGGCGGGGTCGTTTTTATTCCAACACCTCACGTATCTGCTTTACCCCCAGGGCAATCTGCTCTTCTGTCAGCGCCCCATACCCCAGTACCATGGCGTTTTCGTAACCGCCCTTCACCTGAGCATAATCCTCCGCCCAATCAGCCTCCACGCCCAGGCTATCCAGACGTGAAAAATCCTCCCGGCAAAGCGGCCTATCAAACATCACCATCATGTGCATGCCCGCGTTCTCCCCGCTGATTCGAATGGAAGGGCCAAATGCCTCCCGCAATTCTCCCATCAGCCGCAAACGCTTGCGGGCATATATCTTCTTCATCTTGTAGATGTGCCGCTCCATCTGCCCATCCTTCAAAAAGGATGCCAAAGCCCGTTGGGAAAGCACAGGCACCGTCTGATTAAGGGCCTCTGCCCCCGCGCGGACCCGGCCAATCAGTTCCCAGGGCAGAATCATGTACCCAATGCGCAAGGTGGGCATGAAAATCTTGCTGAAGGAGCCCAGGTAGATCACCCGCTCCGAATCAAGATGCCGGAGCGTCTGGATAGGTTCCCCGGTATACCGAAACTCGCTGTCATAATCGTCCTCTATGATATACGCCCCCAGGCGGCGTGCTTCATTCAGCAGCGCCAGCCTTCGCCTGATGGGCAGCACGTTCCCCGTGGGGAACTGGTGGGATGGCACCACGTACACAAAGTCCAGCCCCTGTAGTACGGATAGCAGCTCCGCCCTCATGCCTTGCTCATCTACCGGGACAGGAGTGATCTGGTATCCGTTTCTTTCAAACGCGTGGCGCATGAAGTACACGCAGGGATCCTCCATCGCCACCTCTCGCCTGCCCTTCAAAGCCCAAGCCAGCAGGTCTACGCCGTTGGTGGCCCCGGGCACGATAAAGAGTTGTTCGGGTTTGCAGGCGATATCCTTGGAGCGGTAAAGGTATGCGCAAAGCTCCTTGCGCAGCTCAACCTCCCCCTCAGTTGGGCACCAGGCAAAGCGCTCTTCCTCAAGATCTGCGCAGGCGTCCCGCAGCGCACGCGTCCAGGCGGCCCGGGGGAAATGCCGAAAGTCCGTCGTCCCTGCGTCGAAGGAGATCATGTTCTCAGCTGTCACGCGTCTCTTCTCCCCGACAACTGGCTCCCGACCTGCAGCCGCAGGAAGGACGTTCTCCCGGTTCAGAGCAACCACGTAGGTGCCGGATCCCACATGCCCGCTCAGATACCCCTCTGCGATCAGCTGGTCATACACCTGCATCACCGTGTTGCGGGCGATTTGAAGCTGCACGGCCAGGCCGCGGCTGGGAGGAAGGCGCGTGCCGGAAGGCAGCGCGCCCGTCAATATCTGCTCACGCAATTGTCCGGTCAACTGCCGGATGATGGGCAAAGGCGAGGCTTTGTCAACAGTTAGGCCGTACACAGCCGCACCTCCATATCAAGGAAATTGGCTCCTGAAAAGTTATGATGATTTGGCACTTTTCAGGTCCTTTCCTCCATTATATCATATCCCATATAAACGGAGGGGGGATCACGCATGGAAAAGAGGAAAAAAACGCTGGGCCATTCCGATATCGAGGTCAGTGCCATGGGTATCGGCTGCTGGGCCATCGGCGGCGACAGCTACGGCCATGTGGACGACGCGGAGTCCATACGCGCCATCCACTGCGCGCTGGATCTTAACATTAACCTTCTGGATACCGCCAACAGGTACGGCCATGGCCACAGCGAAAAGGTGATCGGTAAGGCGCTTGCCGGCAGGCGTGACAAGGCAGTCATCGCCACCAAATTCGGTTATTCATATATCCAGGATGACGGGACCGAAAGCGGCGGATACACGCGCAAAGAGGACATTGCCAAGGAATGTGAAGCGTCCTTAAAGCGGCTGAATACCGATTATATCGATTTGTACCAGCTTCATCTGGGTGCTTTGAGCGGCGCGGCGGTGGATGAGGTGATCGAAGGTCTGGAGGCGCTCATCACCAAAGGCAAGATCCGCACTTTTGGTTGGAGCACCGACACGCCGGAAAACGCCCGGCGGTTTGCGGCCTTGCCCCACTGCGCGGCCATCCAGTACCAGCTGAACCTGTTCTACGATAACGCCGAGATCACAAAAATCTGCGAGGAGTATGGCGTATCCGGCCTCATCCGCGGGCCTTTGGCCATGGGCGCCCTCACCGGTAAATATAATTCCGGGGCGCGTGTGGAGCAAAACGATGTGCGTGGCGGGGATGTTGTATGGGCTCCCTATTTCAAGGACGGAAAAATGGTTCCCGACTTTGTGAGGCGGGTGGAGATGGCCCGGGAGATCCTAACCCGCGGAGGCCGCACCCTGGCCCAGGGTGCGCTAAACTGGCTCTATGCCAAGAGCCCGAACGCCATCCCCATCCCCGGCTTCAAGACCGCAGCCCAGGTGAAGGAAAACGCGGGCGCCCTTCGCTTTGGCCCCCCTAACTGCGATCAGATGGCCGAACTTGAGCGCCTGATCCCGCCCATGGCCTGGTCACAAATGTGACCTTTCAAAGCACAATAAAAGCGCCCCGGCACTAGGAAAAAAGTGCTGGGGCGCTTTCTTATTCTCATAGGTACGGGATCATTTCACTCAAGCGGTCAAAGATCAAATGCGGCTTGACGGGAGAAGTTTTCAGGTCTTCCATCGTTGCTTCCCCGGAAAGGACCAGAATACTAGTCATGCCGAAATTCACTCCGGTGGCGATATCGGTATACAGCCTGTCCCCCACCATGGCCAGTTCCTGCGCCTCGCAGTTGGTCAGGCGCAGCGCCTCCTCCACAATGCCCCGGTAGGGCTTGCCCAGGATGATGTCCGGCCTGCGGCCCGCGCTGGCCTCGATAAAGGCCATGATGGCCCCGATGTCCGGGGCAAATCCCGTTTCTGTGGGGCAGTTGAAGTCTGGGTGGGTAGCAATATAAGGCAAGCCAGCCCGGACATAATCGCACACCTGCGTCATCTTATTGAAATCCAGCGTGGTATCGTAGGCAATGAGCACATAGTCCGGGCGCTCGTTATCGATTTGCAGTCCCAGCCCTAAAAGTTCTTCCCTTAGTACCTCATTGCCCAGCAGGAATGCCTTTTTATTAGGAAACGTGCGCAGGGCGTAAGCCGCGGCCGCGTGGCCGGAGGTCAGGACCTTCAAAAAAGGCTCCCGAACGCCCATGCCTTGCAGCTTCTTCACATATTGCACGGCGGATTTGGAGGAATTGTTGGTCAGAAACAGCGTCTTGCGCCCGGTGCGCTCGCAGGCGTCCAGAAAGTCCAGCGACCCATTCAGGATTCGGCTGCCCAAATAAAAAGTGCCGTCCATGTCCAGTAGGAAGCACTTGACCTTTGATAATATATCTTTGATCTTTCTGTCGTTCACGCGGTTTCCCCTTCACTTTTCCGTTTTGCTTGCGCGCTAAGCGCCCTGAAATTGTCCGCCGTCATCATACCATATCTGCCCATGGGTGTAAATGGCCGCTTTCCTAGCGGCAGGATTAACCCTCCTGCCCTTGAGATCAACCACCCCGGGCGCTGCGCGCCACCCCCTCCTCTGGAGGGGAATGGGGGCGGGGCGATGCAGGCATCGTCCACTACTGCGGCGCGCCGGGCCGTCGCCCCCCACGGTTGCGCCCTCCTACCCCTCTTCACCGCATTTGTTCATTCCAAACTATCTGAACACCTCAAATTTTGGAAATCTATCAACCAGCAAATTTCGCAGCCCCTCAATTTCAAGCCCATCAGAAAAACATGACTTAGGAAAAATATAAACGAAATCATTATCGTCCATCAAAAGAAAAGCCGAGGGAATCTCATATGCTTTTTTGAATACTGACCATAGGCATTCGCTATGTATTTCTTCACCTTCAATAAAGATATTATTATCATTAAAGCGGTAAAGCCCCCCTTTCCTTTTTTTATAGAATTTTAGGTAGCCTTCGACTGGCCGCTGATAGTATAAATAATAAAGCATGAAACCACAAAAAAGAAATACGATGGACAGCGGGGCAAAATATGAAAATATCAATGAAAGTGCAACAGAAACAAGCATTATCGTATACGTGATCAAGGCATATGAACGGATATTCCTCACATGCAAAATATAAAAAGCTATGGCTTTTTTTATTTCCTTGTCACTATAGCCTATTTTGACTTCAATATTCTCTCCATCGCTTCCTCCTGCACAATATATCTTAAGGGATGCACAGGAAAATCATCATTCCTCTTCCCAGGTGAATCGCTGATACCGGCTGCCGTCCCGCTCCACCGTCTCCAGCCACATAGAAGCCGGGCGCACCCAGATCCCCCCATCCCCGTACAGCGCCTGATACACCACCATCCATTCCAGCGACTCGCTGTGGCGGGCCAAGTACAAAAGCCTGTACCGGTTGCCCTTGAAATGGCGGTAGACGCCGGGCCTCAATTCTTCCATAACGCGCCTCCTATCAATGTATGGATTGTAACACAGCCAAGGCACCCGGACAAGCGGGGAATATTTTCGGACATTCTTTACTTTTTCATAAAAATGCAGTACATTATTATATATTTTGAAAGGCGTTGAATGCATGATTGATGTGATCGTCAATCCTGTTGCCGGCAACGGCCGCGGGCTGCGCATCGGAAAGAAAATCGCAGAGGCGCTTGAACGCCAGGGCGTAACTTATCGGGTGTTCCATACGGAATATCCCGGCCACGCAACCATCCTGGCTAAGGAATCCGTGGCACAGGAAACTGACACGGTCCTGTCCGTTGGCGGAGACGGTACCGCCTATGAGATCGCCAGCGGGCTTATCCATACAAAGACTGCCCTGGGGCTCATTCCCGCAGGAACAGGCAACGATTTCATCAAATCCATCGGCATTCCCCGGGCGCCTTTGAACGCGCTTGAGTATATCCTTGCCCATCCTCCCCAGTTGGTGGATATGGGCCGTATCAACGATCAATTGTTTCTCAACGTCTGTGGGACAGGCTTTGATGTGTCCGTTCTGGAATACGCCAACAAAGCCAAGAAATTGGTGCGGGGGCTGCTGCCCTATCTGTATGGCGTCATCCGTACCATCCTGCACTTTCGGCCTGTTCAGATGCATATCACCGTCGATGAGGAAACGGAAGTGAACGGCGCCTTCCTGCAATGCAGCGTGGCCAATGGCCGTTATATAGGCGGGGGGATACCAATTTCCCCCACCGGGTCGGTAAACGATGGCCTGCTGGATGTGGTAATCCTTCGGGCCATACCCAACTGGAAAATGTTTTTTTATCTGCCCGGGCTGCTGTTGGGGTACGTGCATTCCTTTGGCATCACCTCTCATTACCGGTGCAGCCAGGTGCACATCGACGCGCCGGGCATGCACCTGGATGTGGACGGGGAGATCGTCCCCATGAGCAAGGTGGGTTTTACTGTCCTCAAAAAGGCGCTATGGGTCCACTGGTGACACATCAGAAAGGCGGCCTAATGCCGTGACGCTCTTCAAAAAAACCTTTCTTGCATTGCTTGCTCTCCTGTGCCTGGTTCAGGGAATGAGCGCCCTGGCCGACGAGGAGGTTTATTTTTCCGATATCCTTTTGCCCCCAGCCATTGAAATCACCGCTCCTCTGCCCGGCGAAGGGGCAGGTTCCGGCGGAACGCTGATGGTGTCCGCCACTGGACGGAATGTTGCCCGCATCGAAGTCACCCTCTCTTGGGAAGGCGGTTCCCTTCAGGAGTCACAGGAAGGGGCTTCCTTTGAGCATACCTTTCAGGTGCCTTCCATCGCAGGCAACCTTACCATCACCGCCCGTGGCTTGGCCCCCGAGAAGGAGGGGCAGTCCCCCATGTGGGCGGAAGTCTCACTGGCCGTCGCCTCCCCCAAGGAAGAGCTGATCGCCAAGATGATCAAGCTTGCCTACGCAAATTCAAAGGATTCCCGCTACAAGTTCGCCCCGGCCGAAGAAGATTGGGACATTGGCGTGTGCAAAAACTTTGTCATGCGCCTGTTCGATACATACGCCGGGGATTATGTCATGCAGGCCTACCCAGATCTTGCGCTGCACA
>JAEWAH010000228.1 GCA_023391725.1 Bacillota bacterium
GTTGAGCACTTGATCCTCTGCGGCCGTGCCATCAGCGGCACGCACCGCGCCCATGCTTCCTACCGGGTGATGAATATTGCCATGGCCATTGGCCAGGCGGCGGGGATGATGGCAGCCTCCTCCATCGGGCAGAATGCCCCTGTGAGCGAGATAGATATAAATGATGTTCAGCAGCGACTGCAGGACGCGGGCTGTTCATTGTTTGATTAATGTCCTCATCTTATGCCCAAGGCAAGAGCTCCATCCTATTATGAATGCAAAAAGACGGCAGGGGTTCCCTGCCGCCTTTTTGCGCTATACTGTTGATTAGTTATTGCAGCTTCTTCTCAATGAGCATGGACAACTGATATACGTCCGTGTCCATCTCGTACTGGTTTTCGCCCTCAATCATCACGCGCACCAAGGGTTCCGTACCGCTGGCCCGCACCAGCACCCGGCCACGGCCTTCGTATTTCTGCTCCAGGGCCTTGATGGCCTTTACGATCTCATCGTCCTTGTCAAAGTCGTACTTGCGCTGGTCGGATACCTGGGCGGCATACAGCGACTGGGGCAATACCTGCATCACCTTCGATAGCCTGCCCAGACTCTGCTTCGTTTTGACGATCACGGAGAGCAGCTGAATGGCGGTGATCAGACCGTCGCCTGTGGTATTGTGCTCCAAAAAGATCACATGGCCGCTTTGCTCCCCGCCCAGGGAAAACCCCTCCTGAAGCATTTTCTCCAATACGTACCTGTCGCCCACCTTGGTTTTCACATTGTGGATGCCGTGTTTTTTGAGTGCGATATCCAGCCCCATATTGCTCATGACGGTGGAAACGAGGGTGTTGTGGCGAAGCGTGCCCTGCTCCTTCATGTGGACGGCGCAGATGCACATCACCTGGTCGCCGTTGACGACCTGCCCCCGCTCATCCACGGCGATGAGCCTGTCGGCATCCCCGTCAAAGGCCAGGCCGATATCGGCACCAAGTTCCCGCACCAGCTCGCACAGCCTCTCCGGGTGGGTGGAACCGCAGTTTTCATTGATGTTGGTGCCGTCCGGCTCGTGATAATAGACGGATACAGTAGCGCCCAGCTCACGCAATGCCTGGGGAGCCACTTGGTAGGCCGCACCCTGAGCGCAGTCCACCACGATATGCAGCCCTTCCAGGCGTTCGGTGGTGGTTTCCTTTACAAAGTCGATATACCGCCGCTGGGCGTTCACCTGGCGAACCCTCCGGCCGATCTTGACGCCCGTTGGCAGCGCCATATCGGGATCGCCTTTTTCGATGATGGCTTCGATTCTGTCTTCCAGCTCGTCCGGCAGTTTACAGCCGTTGCCGTCAAAGAACTTGATGCCGTTGTATTCCACCGTGTTGTGGGAGGCGGAGATCACCACCCCGGCATCGGCGCCGTAGTACCGTGTGAGGTATGCGATGCCCGGGGTGGGAAGTACGTCCACCAGGACCGCCCTGGCGCCTACCGAGCAGATGCCCGCCACCAGCGCGGATTCCAGCATTTCGCCGCTGATGCGCGTATCACGCCCCACCAATAGGGTCGGCCTGTGGACATTGTTGCCCAGAACATACGCCCCCGCCTGCCCCAACCGGAAAGCCAGGTTGCAGGTCAGGTCCGCATTGGCCACACCGCGGACGCCATCGGTTCCAAAAAGACGCGCCATAGGCCCTCCTTTACGTTACGCCCAGTACATGGCTCCCTTGTCCTCGAACACCAGTACTTCATTCATGAACGAGATGGCCTTTTTCAGCCCTTCCATCTGGCTCATCAGGCTGTCCTCATGCTCGATGGAGATCACATCGTCATACCCGGCCATGCGCAGGGTGGAGACGATATCCTTCCATACACCGTAGTCATGGCCGTAGCCCACCGTGCGGAAGATCCAGCTGCGGCTGGCCTCGTCGCCATAGTGACGCACGTCCAGCACGCCGTTGACTGGGCAGGTGTAGGGGTTGATCTTGGTATCCTTGGCGTGGAAGAAGTGGATGGCCTCGCCCAGCGCGCGGATGGCGGCCACAGGGTCGATGCCCTGCCAGAACAGGTGACTGGGGTCCAGGTTGGCGCCAATGATGGGGCCTACTTCCCGGCGCAGGCGCAGGAGCGTTTCGGGGTTGTACACGCAAAAGCCCGGATGCATTTCAAAGGCGATCTTCTGGATGCCATGATCCGCGGCCCAGGCAGCCGTCTTTTTCCAGTAGGGGATCAGCACCTGGTTCCACTGATAATCCAGGATGGCCATGTAATCCGGCGGCCAGGAGCAGGTGACCCAGTTGGGCATCTTGTCCTGTGCGCTTCCGCCGGGGCAGCCGCTGAAGCCAACGATCCTGGTGATGCCAAGCTTTTGCGCCAGCAGCACCGCCTGCTCAAAGTCCTTATGATAGCCTTCGGCGGTAGCCTTATCGGGATGCACGGGGTTGCCGTGTACCGACAGGGCGCTCAGCTGGATGTTATATTTTTCGAGAGTCTTCTTAAAGGCGTCCAGCTTCTTGGGATCTGCCAAAAGCTGCTCCGGATCGCAGTGGGCCTTGCCGGGATACCCGCCGCAGCCCATTTCCATCCAACGGACACCGTTGTCACTCAAGCATTTACAGGCTTCCTCCAAAGAGCGGTCCGCCAGCACAGGGCTGAATACGGAAAGTTTCATAAGTCAATATTCCTCCTGCCTTTGTTGTTTGCGGGACTTTATTCCACCCGCGCTTTGTCTATTATATCCTGTTTTGCCATCTGCAACAAGACTATGCACAAAGCAAGGATAAAAATAATAGGCCGGCCGCATGATGCGTCCGGCCCCAGCCTGCTCCAAAGCTCCGCAACCACAAAAATACCGTTCAAGAAGAACGGCATTTTTGCTTACGTTGTCGCCTACGATAGCAAAATTCGGTCACTTATTTCCGTATAAACTCCCTCTTTTGCTATCTTGGCTCCTAGTCTTGCGGGCTTTTGAACAGGCTGGCACTTTCACACAGGTTGAACTTTACTCGCCCGGATGGGCCGCCAGGAAATCCGCCGTCTTATAGTCCAGCCAATCCCGGTCAGCGATGGCAATGTGCCACTGCACTCCGTCTGTGGTGGTATAGCCGGTGATGGCAACCTTTACATGCTCGATGCCTGTAAAGTTCCCGGCGTATTGATAGTAGAAGCCCTTGGAGCTGGTTACGGCTCCGGGAGCCAAGTCCGTCCGGTACTGGCCAAACACATAGGCATGGTTATGGCCCATCGTCAAAAGCGCATCGTTGATGTCCATACCCTGGATGGAGAAGTCAATGGTATCCATCTCCATATTGCTCCAGTTCTTGATCTGAATAAAAGGCGTATAGCTTCCTTCGGCGTTGGGGATCAGGGAGAGCTGAACGATCTCCACAGCCTTGTTGTAATCGCCTACGTGGACGATGGCTGTGTCGGTATAATCACCATCATCGGCGACGGCAGTAATTTCCGTGTCTCCCCAGGAGATGCCGGTGATGCTGCCCCTTGTACTTGTACCGGAGACGCGGGCAACGTTGGGATTTTCGCTGGACCAGTGGATCTTGGTGTTGGAGGCGTCCGGCGGATCCAGCACAGCCTTGATTGTCGTGGTGCTGCCCATGCCCACCCTTAGCTCATCCTTGTTAAGCGTCATGCCGTACAGCGGCTGGATCACGTTCACGGTGGCCCTGGCATACTTTTTGCTGCCGTCCTGGCAGGTCACGGTAATGGTGGCCGTACCCCGCTTGTGGGCGGTAACTAGGCCATTTTGATCAACAGAGGCAATTTGCGGTTTGCTGCTTGCCCACACGACGCTCTTGTCTGTGGTGTAATCCGGCGTGATCTCATAATTCAGCTGCGCGGTTTCCTTGACCAGGACATTGAGCTTAGTTTCACTCAGCGCGATCTTGGTCGCCGGCTGGACCACCGTGATTTCACAGCTTACAGATACATCCGGGAAGTCCTTGGCTGTAGCGGTGATGGTCACCTTCCCCGGATACAGGGGCCTCACGGTGCCGCTTTTCACGGTGGCGATGTCCTCATCGCTGGAGGACCATACCAGCGTCTTGTCGCTGGTGTTGACGGGAGAAACGATGGCGGTGATCTTTTGGGAGGTACCCACTTTCAAAAGGGTGGGAGGATTCTTGAAGCTCACCACCTGCGGCTGCTGGAGCACGGTGATGGTCTTGGTGGCTTTCGCGCCGCTCCCGTCCTTGGCCGTAGCGGTGATGGTGGCGCGGCCACGGGCTACGCCGGTTACGACGCCCATTTCATCCACCGTAGCAACCTTTAGAGCGCTGCTCTTAAAGGCCGCGGCCTGGAGTGAGGCGTCCTGGGGCTGGTAGGCTACCGCGATTGGCAGCGTCTGCCCCACATAGATCGTGGCGTTCCCGGCATCCAAAGTCATTTTGGATACGGGCACCACCACGGTGAGCTGGCATACGGCTGTGATCTCGGGGTTGCTTGTGCTGGCGGCGGTGATTACGCAGGTGCCGGCTTTTAGCCCCTTGATGCTGCCGTTTTTGTCTACCGTGGCAATACTCTCATCGCTGGAAGTATAGGTGACGCTGCGGTCGTTGGCACTGGCGGGCGACACGGTGGCCCTTACGGAAACCTTCTTACCTACCGCCAAAACATGCTCAGTCCAGTTCAATTCCACCTGGGCCACGGGTCTTAAGACCTGCACGGTGACCTTGGCGCTCAGTTTCTTCCCATCGGCGCCAACAAAGCTGGCGGAAATGGTTGCCTTGCCCTTTTTGACGCCGGTGACGACGCCCGCGGCGTCAACCGTTGCCACGTTTTCGTTGCCACTGGTGTAGCCTAGCGCGGCTTTGGTCACGCCCAGGGGTGCGATGACCATGGGAAGATCGAAGGTACCGCCCTCAAAGACATCCTCGCTCTTATTCGCAAAAGCGATCTTTGTAGGAACGGTGGGCAGAGATTCTGGAGCCGCCTTCGCCGTGGCCGTTTGCGATAGGATAGTGGTCTGCCCATCCTCCGCAATGGCTTGGAGCTGCGTCAAATAGGAAGCGCCATTTTCCAAAGAAAGGCCTTTCACAACCACCGCGCCCTGAAGGCTCAGGGGCAAAGGAATGGAAATCTTCTGGGCGCCCGGGGCAAGGGAAAGATCGGCTTGCGGGGCGCTCGTGGTCTCCTTTACATATAGAAGCGTCAGGCTGATAGGGGACGTAAGTTCCTTCCAGCCCGAGATGTCAAGTGCAAAGCCGTCCGCGTAGGCGGCGGCCGCCAAATCAGGCTTTTCCGGCTGGCCCTCCGCCAGCGGGAAAGCCGGGAAACATGCTGTGATGAGAATCGCGATCAGTGTGAGGATCGCAAGTGATGTGCGCCGCATAGGTGCCGACCTCCTTGTTCTGTCGTTGAGCGGGCAAGTGAGTTTGAGCTCTACAAGGAAGAAACGTTCCAGCGATAGCATTTCCTGCAAAAGCGCGGCGATTTTGCCAAAAAACTGTCAGCGGCTGACAGAGCCCAGAATGCGAGTGATGGAGGCGAGGCTTTCGTTCAGCTCCTTCATGTCTGCGCTGGATAGGTTCTCGGCCCATTGGGTCACCAGTTCCAGCATGGTGCCGCGGATGGCCGCCAATTTTTCGATTCCCTCAGGACGGATAATGATGTTCACCACCCGACGGTCCTGGGCATCCCTCTCCCTGTCGGCCAGGCGGGCTTCCGTCAGCCGGTCCACCAGTGGCGTGATGTTGGGCTTGGCGATGCCCAGACGCCGGGAGATTTCGCTCACGGACATGGAACCATTGTCATTGAGCATGGCCAGCACCTGGACATGGGAAAGGGGGATGTTGTATTCCCGTTGGATCACATCCATGTGCAAAAGCCGCTTGCGGAAAATGGGCAGCGCAGCGAACAGGTTCTGGGCAATGCTATCCGTGAGATTCGTATCAATAGCGCGCTTTCTGGGCATGTTTGACTTCCTCCGATATGCGTTTCAGATAGGTGGGAGTGGGCAGGCGATCCCTGCTCCATGGATAACTTTTATTGATTATATACTATTTCATAATTGGAAGCAATGGGAGGTGCGCCGCACGGCGAAAAAAAGGGGATCCGGGGGATTTGTCAAAAAGCGCGGGCATCCATTCTATATAAAGGGGAATTGCAGGGAAACAGATCGCTCCGGCGTTACATAAACAGGCGGGATCATATGGGATCCTATTTGCATCTTCTCCCGGAATAAGGTAGAATGGAACCAAAGAAATTGAACGGTGGTGAAACGGCAACGTGTTTGAGGAATTTCTGAATCAGATCCTTCCAAACCTGGTGAACGTGCTTGTTTTTGCGGCCATTATCGGCGTTATGCTGGTCGGCCTGTTCAAGTGTCTTGCCCCTGTATGGAAAAGCGCCCATGCGCTCAGGAGGGGGATCAACCGCCTGGAATCCGGCGAGGGGGGCGAGCGGCCCGCCTGGCAGGAATCAAGGTTTCTGGGCAGCACGCTTCAAAGCGCCTGGCAGCGGTTCCTTTTGAACGCGGAACAGCTGGACACCCGAGGGCTTCCCTGCAACGTGGAAGATTATATCAATGACGAGAGCGTTGTCCATGGCCCCGGGCATTCCCAACTGGCGGAGCTGATCCCCAGCCTGCTGACTTCCCTTGGTATCCTTGGCACGTTCCTGGGGTTGATCCATGGGCTGACAGGTCTTGATATAGCAGACCCGAACAGTGTCATGCAGGGGATCCCCCAACTGATCGGCGGCCTGCGCACCGCTGCCGAAGCGTCAGTGGCCGGTATTGCGGGCTCGCTGGTTTTCAACATGCTCCACCGTATGGCTATCGGCAGGGCGTACAACGCGCTGGATGATTTTAGCGATACCTTTACGCAGCTTGTAATGCAGCGGCCGCTGGATAGCGATGTGCAATTGATCATCCAGGGCCAGGACAGGAACGTGCTGCTTCACAGGACGGTTGACGAGGTGAGCGGGCGGCTGGCCGGCAGCATGGAAACGGCCATCGGCCGGGCGATGCAGCCTGTGACTCAGGCCATGGACAACTTTATTATCGGTGCGACAAGGGAGCAGATCACCGGCGTCAGGCAGATCATCACCACCTTTATAGACGGGATGAACGAATCCCTGAACGGTCAGTTCTTAAAGCTTGGCGAGACGATTTCCGCCATCAACCAGTCCCAGGTCATTTCCCAGGAGCAGCTTACGAATTCAACAACCGCGGCCCAGAACATCGTCCAGGAAGTGACCCGCCTTTCGCAGGTTTCCCAGGAGGTCATGGAACGGTTCGAAAGCTATGTGGATACCATGCAGAAGGCAAGGCAGGAGGACACGGAGTTTTCCAAGAAGGCCGAGGGTCTGCTTTCCAATATGCATAAGGCCTCGGAGCATCAGGCCGTCTACCTGGGCAAGCTTCAGGAATACCAGGCGGCGCTGGAAGGCAGCCTGAAGGAATACGTCTCCTGGAGCGACCGCATCCTGGAAGGCGTCGGTGGACAAGCCAGGGAAACGGCCGAGGGCATGAACAAGGCTACGGAGGAGATGCGCGAGGGCAGCCAGATGCTGGCCGGAAGCTATTCTTCCTTTGTGGAAAATATCTCCGAGGGGTTGGCCCGCGCCCTGGGCATGTTTGATGAAAACATGCACGACCTCATCCAGTCCATGAATGCCGCTCTGGAGAAGATCGGCTCCACCGTGGGTCAGATGCCGGATCAGATGCGAAAGACTTCCGACAGATACGGCCAGCAAGTGGAGATGTATGTTAGCACGCTTTCCAAACTGCAGCAGGCTGCCAACGATATCGCCCGGGCCATGGAAAAGGATGCGCCATCCGGCACGAACAAGAAGGACAAGGCGGATAAACCTTCTGTCCTGGCGGAGGGGGCATAAGCATGCTCGCATACCGAAGGCAAAGAAATTCCAGGCGGCCTGGCCGGCACGATAACGGCGCCTTCTGGATCTCCTACTCCGATATGATGACGTCCCTGCTGATCATATTTGTGCTGGCGCTCTGCTACAGCATCTTTCATTTGCAAACGCAGACGCTGGCAGTGGCTTCCCAGGGTGAACAGCTGAAGAGCCAGCAGGTGCTGATAGACGAGACGACGGCCAAGCTGCTTTTGCAGCAGGAGACATTGAACAATCAGGAGGCGGCGCTGGCTGCCGCCCAGTCTTCCCTTACGGATAAGCAGGGGATGCTCGATGTGCAGCAGCTGACGCTGGAAGAGCAGCAGCGCCTCCTTTCGGCGGCCCAGGCGGCTTTGGCCTCCAAAGCGGCGGAACTCGATACTGCGCAAACACAATTGGCCGACCAGCAAAACCGCCTGGATGCGGCGGGTGTGCTGTTGGATACCCAGAAGGCCGCAATGAATGCGCAGCAGGTCAAGATCGACGACCTCGTCGGCATGCGCACCAGGATCATCCAGGACTTGAGCGGCACACTTTCCACGGCGAAGGTGAAGGCCACGGTGGACAAGCAGTCCGGTGATATCACGCTGGACAGCGCCGTGTTTTTCGATACCGGGAAAAGCACCATCAAGCCAAGCGGAAAATCCTTTCTGGATCAGTTCATCCCCGTATACTTAAGTGTGCTTCTTCAACCCGCGTATGAAAACTATTTAGGTGAGATCGTTATCGAGGGCCATACGGACACCCAGGGCGACTACCTGATGAACCTGCAGCTTTCACAGGAGCGGGCCTTAACCGTGGCCACCTATTGTTTGCAGATGAACGGGCTTACGCAGGAACAAAGGGATTACTTGCAGAAAATATTGACGGCCAAGGGGAAAAGTTACTCCTCTCCTGTCCTAAATGCCAACGGTTCTGTTAACATGGAGCAGTCCCGCCGGGTGGAGTTCCAGTTCCGCTTGAAGGACGCGGAGATGATTGATGAGATGAACCGCATCCTGTCGGGGCAATAATGTAATGGGAGCCATTGTGGCAAGCTTGTATTGAGGATATATAAGTGGATGTCCGAAGGTCCAGGGCGGTAGGATCGCCCTGGTCGCGTCCGCAG
>JAEWAH010000247.1 GCA_023391725.1 Bacillota bacterium
CTGCGGGCGGCAAAGCTTTGAAAGACGCCATTGCATCCTATATAGGCACGCTCAAAAAGGGCCCGTAGGCGGCCCGAAAGGCTTGGGATCATACATGTTCCACGATACACTGTCAATGATGATGAAAGAGCAGGAGGGAACATGGCGCGCGTCAGGAGCATAACAAACAAAAAAGCCCCCATGGGCGCTGGGAAGGAGAGCCAGACCCTGTGGCGCGTCGCTGTGTACATCCGCCTTTCCAGGGAGGATGGAAACGACGAGAGCGAAAGCGTGGTCAATCAAAAAAAGATACTTGGCGAGTACCTGGAATCGTTCTTTGAGGGCCAGTACGCTGTCGCTGATTTCTACATTGATGACGGTCTTACCGGCACGGATGACACCCGGGCGGATTTCATGCGAATGGTCCAGGATATCGAACAGGGCAAGGTAAACTGCATGCTGTGCAAGACCCTTGCCCGCGCTTTCCGCAACTATTCGGATCAGGGGTATTACCTGGAGTACTACTTCCCGCAGAAAAATGTCCGTTTCATCTCCACCGGCGATCCCAAGATTGACACCTTCCTGAACCCGGAAGCGATCACCGGCCTGGAGGTACCCATTACAGGGCTGATGAACGACCGCTTCGCGGGCAGAACGTCCAGTGATGTCCGGCGCACCTTCAACACCAAGCGCAGAAAGGGGGAATTCATCGGCGCATTCCCCCCATACGGGTATCTCAAAGACCCGCAGGACAAAAACCACCTGATCCCTGATCCTGATATCGTTCCCATCAAAAAGGACATATTGGCCTGGATCGTCAATGACGGCATGAGCTTAAGCGGCGCGGCAAAGAAGCTCAACGAACTTGGAATTCCCAACCCCACTGCCTATAAGCGCAAAAAAGGCTGGAATTACAACAACCCCCAAACCAAAGAAAACGACGGCCTGTGGGTAGGGAGTACGGTCAGGCGAATGCTTCTTAACAAGGTCAACCTTGGGCATATGGTACAAGGCAAACAGCGTGTGGTAAGCTACAAGGTGCATGATAAGGTACCGGTACCGGAGGATGAATGGTTCTGCGTGGAAAATACCCACGAGGCGACCTTCACCCAGGAGGAATATGACACGCTTCAGCGCCTGCTGCGGCGTGATACACGAACACCCAACGGCGAGCGGACGGTATACCTTTTCGCAGGTTTTCTGCGCTGCGCCGACTGCGGAAAGGCTTTGCACAGAAGGTGCGCCAAGGGTCTTGTGTACTATGCATGCCGCACCTACTGCCACAAGTCCAAGGAAAAATGCACCAAGCATACAATGCGGGCCGACCTCATTGAGGCGGCGGTGCTGGCATCGATTCAGGCGCAGATCAGCCTTGTGGATTCCCTGGCCGGCATTGCAAAAGAGTTAAGCGCTGCCCCGGCTGTGGATAATCACTTTAAACGCCTTGAGAAGATGCTGGGCGACAAGCGCCGGGAACTGGAGAAGGTGCGATCTGTTGCCGACAGCCTTTATGTTGACTGGAAATCCGGAGAAATCACCCGGGAGGACTACAAGCGCATGAAGGCCAAGTTTGAGGAGCAGGCCAGGCAGCTTGCCTCCGCCATCATCAACCTTGAGGAAGAGCAGCACCGCATGAGCATAGGGGTAAGCACCGAAAACGGCGTATTCATGGAGTTTATGAAGCACCGCAACGTGCAGAAGCTAGACCGTATGATCCTGACAGAACTCGTTGATACCGTCTTTATTCACGAAAACAAGGAGATCACCATTGTGTTCAGGTTTGCCGATGAATTGGAACACATCCTTGAATTCGGGAAGCAAAACCCGCCGGGTACAAAAACAGCATAATTTTCGTTTTTAGGACATGGTTATCCCGCTCAATGTCCTGATGCTGCTCATCAAGGCCGCATGGGCACGGCCGAAATGAGTTTTATGGCTATCTGCAAATGCATAGCTTGCTACTCTTTGATTGAGCCGATCATGATCCCATGCACAAAATACTTTTGCAGGAATGGATACACGCATAGGATTGGCACCGTGGCCACCATCACCGCGGCCATTTTCAGGCTTTCGGAAGGGATGGCCTGCTTGGCGGCCGCCCGAAGGTCGATGGCGCCCCGGCTGTTCATGGCCGCGCTGGAGTTGAGTATTTCCCGCAAAAGGTACTGGAGCGTGAACAGTTTTTCATTTCGGGTGATAAACAGCATGCAGGCATACCATTCGTTCCAGTATCCAACGGCCAGATAAACAATCATTGTTGCAATGATGGGCATGGACATAGGCAGTATGATGCGGAAGAACACCGTAAAGTCGTTTGCCCCATCGATCTTTGCCGACTCCTCCAGGGATTCCGGAATGGACATGAAGGAATTTCGCATAATGATCAGGTTCCAGGTGGCTATGGTTCCGGGTATGAACAGGGCAAAGAAGCTGTCGATCAAGCCCAGGTTATTGACCACCATGTACCAAGGAATCAAGCCGCCGTTGACCAGCATGGTAAAGAACACGAAAAACGTCATGCCCTTGCGGTAAGGCAGGTATTTGCGCGACAGGGCATATGCGCCCAGAGAGGTAAAAAACAGCGTATTCAGCGTGCCCACAATCGTCAAAAGCGACGTGGCCTGAAGGGATGTGGTGAATTTCTCGCTGGAGCCAAACAGGTATTGGTAGTTATAAACGGTCACTTGGGAAGGGATAAACTGAAACCCTTTGGCGGCGATCTCCACCTCCGGCGTAAAGGAGGCGATGGCAATCAAAAGAAACGGAGCAATAAACAGGGCTGACAGGACAAGCATCAATATGGTATTGAAAATTCTGAAGGGGAGGGAAGCCGCCGTGGGCTCAATCCACCTTCTGCGAAAGAAACGCATCACCATACGCCATACTCACCCGCCTTGTTTGCAATCTTGTTGGTGATGACCACCAGCATGAAGCTGATTCCGGACTGGAAGATGCCCATGGCCGTCGCCAGTGAAAATTCGCTGCGCTGCAAGCCCCTGCGGTAAATGGCATAGTCTAGCACGTCCACTGTTTTATAAAGCGGCGTGTTGGAGCCCACCAGGGAATAGATCTGCTGGAAGTTTCCATTCATCATGCCGCCCATGCTTAAAATAAACATCACGATAATGGTGGGCAGCAGGCTGGGCAAGGTGATGTATAATATCTGCTTCAACCGGCTGGCGCCATCGATGACGGCAGCCTCGTACATTTCTGTATTGATGTTGGCGATGGCCGCCAGGTATAGAATGGAGCTGAAACCCACCGATTTCCATATATCTGTGGCAACCAGCAACCCGCGCCACAGATCGGGGCGAACATACCATTTGGGCGGCGTAATGCCGATGCTTGCCATGAACGTATTTACAAGGCCATAGTTGCCATTAATGAGCGAATATAAGATAGCGCTGATAATCACCCAGGATACAAAGTGGGGAAGATAGGATATGGTTTGCACTGTCCGCTTGAAGCGCCTCCCGCGGATTTCGTTGAGCAGCAGGGCAAACAGGATGGGCATAGGAAAGCCGATCAGTATCTTATAAATGTTAATGACCACCGTGTTGGTCACCAGCCTGCCAAAGTCGGGCAGGGAAAAAAGCGTTTTAAAATTCTGCCAGCCCACAAATGCGCTGCCTTCAAACCCCTTCCAGGGGATGTAGTTGAAAAAAGCCATCCGAAGGCCCCATAGCGGCAGATAGTTGAAGACCAATAAAACGGCTGCCGTTGGCACAAACATCAGGTACAGCAGCTTATACGCTTTTATATTGTAAAAAAAGCCGTGCTTCTTCTTCATGGGCCGACCCCTTTCTAAGCCTGCATGATGGAGGGGGAGGGGAGGAATATGCTTCTTCCCCTCCCCCATTTTTTGTACAGGCGTCTTATTTCTGTGAGGCCAGCCATTCGTTATACTGGCGGGTATATTCCTCTACCAACTGAGTACCGCCGGTAGCATACCAGTTTTCCACGATGCTGTCAAAGTCGTCCAGGCTGCTTACGCCCACAACGATGTTGAACATGTTCTCAAACAGATCGATGGGGGTATACATGCCAGTATTGCTGGAATCTACGGTAAAGCCTTCCAGACCGGTTTTGATCAGTTCCGCCTTGGCATATTCCTCGTTCAGGGCATTGTGAATGTTTTCCGTAGCGGGATCGGTGCTCTCCATGGGCTTCAAGATGTCCAGGAACTCCCAGGAGAGGGGGCGGTAGATGTCGTTATAGGGGGCATTCTCAGCGGTGATGTTCTCGGGATAGCCCCACTTTTCGCCCTTGTCGATCCAGTGCTTCCCTTCGATACCCATGTCGCACAGGCGATAGAAGTCCGGTTCGGCAATCATCTTGTTGAAGAACTGAACGATTTCCTTGGCGACCTTGGTGCCCTGGCGGATCCACAGCACGCGGCCCACGCCATAGGATACGGGGAAGGATTGCACGCCCTGATCGTTCAGGGGAACGGGCATGAAGTCGGCTGTAGCGTTGGGGAAGTTGGAAAGCAGCGCATCCCTGGACCAGATCAGAGCGCGGTGGGGATCGCAGAACCAGATGCCCACGCGGCCGGAGGTCCACAAAAGCGT
>JAEWAH010000258.1 GCA_023391725.1 Bacillota bacterium
CGCCGCACGGAATACATGGGCATCCCGCTTGTCTCCCTGGACCACATTCCCCTGCCTGGCTTCATTGATCAGGAGAAATGACTCTATAGCCCCATAAGAAATCGCGGATCATACATATGGTCCGCGATTTTCTATGTCCATACACACATCCCGGCGGTTTACAGGATGCGCCGCCCCGTTATATAATCATTACCAGCAAAATAATAACCTCCATTGGCATGCCGCAAAATTGGCTGCTTTTAATTCTATAAGGCGAGGAGGCAATTTAGATGGAACTGAACATGTTGGGCTCCGGCGGCGTATTGCCCATCCCACGGCCATGCTGCCCTTGCCCGCTATGCGTAAAAGCCCGGGAAGCCGGGTTTGAATCCTGGCAGACAGGCCCATCCCTGTACGTCTATGATGCACAGCTGCTGTTTGACACGCCGGAGGAGATCCGCGTGCAGCTGAACCGCGAGAGCATTCAAAGCGTCCGGCGCATTTTATGGACGCACTGGCACCCCGACCATACCCAGGGGCTAAGGGTCATCGAACAGATCACCAAAAGGCGGCCCGAAGCCACGCCCATTGACGTATACATCGCCGGGGAACAGCTGGATATGCTGATCAAATACGGCTGCGGGAACATGCTTAAGTATTTTGAAAAAGAAGGGCTCGTCAGGATCTATGACTTTTTCGATAGGCAGGCGCTGCAATTTGAAGGCCTTTATGTGACGCCCATCCTGATCGAAAAGACCAGGGGGTATTATTTCCTGCTGGAGGACTTAAGCGGCAAGCGCTGTGTCTATGCCCCATGCGAATACCACGGCCTGACCGTTCCGGAATTCGTACGGGATGTGGATGTGCTGATCACCCATTGCCTATGGTTCGAGGCTCCGCACATCGGCCATGGCGTAGATTTTTCCGATTCGGAAGACAGCTTCGAGCAAATGCTGGAGCACGCCAAACAAATGAACGCCCGGAAGATCGTTGTCATGCACATGGAAGAAAGCTTTGGCGCAACCCCGGAGGAGTTGAACGCGGCGGCGAAAACAACCTATCCTAAGCATGAGATCGTTTTTGCCAAGGAAGGCATGCGCATCAGCTTATAAGGCCCAAACGGTATGAACATTGGAGTGGAAGCATGATCATCAGCGCAAGCCGCCGTACCGACATCCCGGCCTGCTATCCTGACTGGTTCTTCCGGCGGATCAAGGAAGGCTTTGTCCTGGCGCGCAATCCCATGAACTTTCATCAGATATCGAAAATCAGCCTTTCCCCCGATGTGGTGGATGGGATCGTGTTCTGGACGAAAAATCCCGCGCCCATGATGGAGCGCCTTGATGAACTGAGCGATTACACCTATTACTTTCAGTTCACGCTCACTTCCTATGGCAAGGATGTGGAGCCAGGCGTCCCAGTAAAAAGCGGTGAGGTGATCCCCACTTTTTTGCGCCTGGCGGATAAAATTGGCCCAGACCGGGTGATCTGGCGCTACGACCCGATCCTGATCAGCCAAAAATATGACGCCTGCTACCACCAGGAATATTTTTATGAGATAGCTAAACGCATAAAGGATCACACCCGCAAGTGCATCATCAGCTTTCTGGATTTTTACAAAGGCGCGGCGAGCAGACTTAAAAGCCTGGAACTTGTGGAAACGGATGAGGCGCGCAAGCGGGAACTGGCGCGGTCTCTTATGATGATCGCAGGCAGCTTCGGCCTGGCCCTTGAAACCTGCGCAGAGGAAATGGACCTATCCGAATACGGGATCGGCCATGCCCATTGCATCGACGCCAAATTGTTTGAAAAGCTTCGCGGGCAGCCCCTGCGGATCGAAAAGGACAAAAACCAACGTCCAACCTGCGGCTGTTTCGCAAGCATCGATATCGGCATGTACGACACCTGCCGCAATGGCTGCAAATACTGCTACGCCAACCACAATGCAGCCGCGGTTAAAAGCAATGTAAGCAAGCATGATCCTAACTCCCCGCTCCTTTCGGGTGAGGTCGGCCCGGATGACGTAGTAAAGGAGCGTGCCATGAAATCCTGTCTGGAATTTCAAACGCGCCTGGAGGAACCATGAAATATAGCAATCCCGTGATGCGGGGCTTTTTCCCGGACCCGTCCGTCATCTGCGTAAACGGCGTGTTCTATGCGGTGAATTCCACGTTCCAGTATTTCCCCGCGGTGGTGATCAGTGAAAGTCGGGACCTGGTAAACTGGAAGATCATCGGCCATGCCGTGACCGACAGCCTTGCGCTGGACATAAGCGATATCAAGGATTCCCACGGCATCTGGGCTCCGGATCTCTCCTATGCCGATAGCCGGTTCTGGATCTTCGCGCCCCTGCGGCTGAACGGGGATGGCGGCCGGGGCCACACGGTGCTGCGCCGCCAGCTGGTGATGCATGCGGATAGGCCCGAAGGGCCCTGGTCAAAGCCCGTCTTTCTGGAAATGGACAATATCGATCCTTCCCACTTTGTGGATGAGGACGGGCGTCACTACCTGGTAAATGCCCCTGGGATCAGTCTCACACCCCTCACATCCGACTGTGCCGCCTTTGCCGGGGAAACGGTGCAGGTATGGGCTGGCACTGGGCAAAAGGCCCCAGAAGGACCACACCTTTTAAAGAAGGACGGCTGGTACTACGCCATCCTGGCCGAGGGTGGCACGGGCTATGGCCATCAGATCACCGTGGCCCGCTCCCGCAAGCTGTACGGCCCCTATGAAAACTGCCCCCGCAATCCCATTTTGAAGCAGCAGGATCCAAACGCCCTTTTGCAGCGCTGCGGCCACGCCAAATTTGTCCAAGCCCCTGATGGGGAATGGTATGCCTTGTATCTGTGCGCCCGGCCTATAGACGGCCAGTATACCGTCATGGGCCGGGAGACAGCGCTGCAGCGCGTGACCTGGGACGAAGATGGCTGGCCCCGCATGGGCTCGGGCCTCCCGGAAGAAACATCGTCTGTCCCCTTTGCCGGTACGCAGATGATTGAAACAGAATTTGATGATGATTTCAATGGCCCGGAGCTTAAAAAAGAATGGCAGTTTGTTCGCAGCCCCAGCAGCGAGTGGTCCCTCTCGGAGCGGCCTGGCTTCTTCCGCATCTGGACCCAGGATGGGGATCTGAACGAGCGCCGGGCCAAAAACACCCTGGTCCACCGGGAAACAGAGCACCGCTACACGGCTTCCACCCTCCTTCACTTCTCTCCCCAATGGGAAGGAGAGCAGGCAGGGCTCACCTGCTACTATGCCACGGACGCCTACATCAAGTTCGCCAAGACCCGGGACGGTATTGTGCTTTCCCTTCGGGCAGGGGGCGAGGAACAGATCATTGCCACCGCTCCCTTGGCGTGTGCCTACAGCCCGGTAACGTTGAAGGTGGAGGTAGACGGCCTGAAGCGGCGCTTTTCCTTCCGGGAGGGCGATGCCCCCTTTACCCTGCTTGGGGAAATTGCAGATTGCGCCTTCTTGAGTGACGAGTTCCTTCAAAACGGCTCAAAAAGGCATACGGGCGCCATGGTGGGCCTGTACGCCAATAACGGCGGATGCGGCAGCCGCATCCCGGCAGATTTTGATTTCTTTACGTATCAGGCTTTTCCGGTGTAACCCAGTCGG